>CAMTPG010000149.1 GCA_947074335.1 uncultured Parabacteroides sp. | reverse complement strand
GTTTTACTGTTTGAATCCATAAGATTGTCTGGTTTACTATTTGTAGTATAACTATCGGACCGCCCAAAACGTTTATTGTCATTCAATAAAAGAGCATCAAAATTCTTCCATTATTAACAAAAGTAAAGCTTTTGATATTAACAAACGATCAAAATCCTTGTTATAAGAACATAACGCATAAAATTATTAACACTCAAACAATTATGACAATGAAAAAAAGCATTTTAAAACTTATTTTGTACCTGTTTGTCAGTATATTGACTTGCACAGGTTATGCAACTGCACAAATAGGACCTGTAGTTTCTGTATCAGAAGTTTACGAAACACTGCCTAATGATATTAAGAACTTTCTAGGCACTTATTTTCCAGATGCTGCGACAAGAAACATTGAATTAAAAACAATGCAAAATGTATATGAAATTGAACTGAATAACGGATATGATTTGGAATTTCTTACATCCGGACATTGGACAGAAATTGACGCTCCCGATAAAGCGGTTATTTCGCAAAACATTATTCAGGGAGTATTGCCGGGCAAAAGTTATGATCATTTAGAAAAAGAAAAAGTGCTGAATCAGATTGATGAACTTGAATTTAATCCGAATTACGGATATAAAGTAAGCATCGAAAAGGGAAAAGCCTATTATTTTGATCTTAATGGTGATCATACCAAAGCTCCTTTTAAAGATAAGAAAGATAAAAAGGGCGATAAAGGACAGAAAGACCATAAAGATAAAAGAGACAGACAATAATTGATTATCATATGTCAAAATTATTCACGCCCATTACAATCGGAGATATTACGTTGAAAAATCGCATCGTAATGTCTCCGATGTGTCAATATTCTGCAGAAGAGGGATTTGCGAATGATTGGCATTTTGTACATTATGTTTCGCGCGCCGTAGGCGGAGCCGGCACTATCATTCAGGAAGCAACAGCTGTAATACCGGAAGGACGCATTACCTATGGAGACCTGGGTATTTGGGATGAACGCCACATTGATAAGTTCCGTAAAATTACCGATGCCATAAAGGGATACGGAACTATTCCCGGTATTCAGCTGGCACATGCCGGACGAAAAGGGAGCTGTGATTTGCCCTGGAACGGTGGCGAAGAATTAATAACCGGCGATCATGCCTGGCCTGTTGATGCCCCTTCGGCAATCGCGTTCGAGAAGAATGAGCCCGATCCGGTTGCTTTATCCAAAACAGAGATTGATGCAGTAACCAATGCTTTTCAGCAGGCAGCCTTACGGGCGGTGAAAGCCGGTTATCAGATCATCGAAATTCATGCAGCTCACGGCTATCTGATTCATCAGTTTTTATCGCCATTGAGTAACCAACGTACTGATGAATATGGCGGATCATTCGAAAACCGCATCCGACTGGCACTGGAAGTGGTGGATGCAGTAGCTCAGGTTATCCCGAAATCCGTAAATCTGTGGGTGCGCATTTCAGCAACCGACTGGGTTGAAGGCGGCTGGAATCTACAGGAGTCTGTAGCTCTGACAAAAATACTGAAAGAGAAAGGTGTGCAGGTAATAGATGTTTCGTCGGGCGGATTAATGCCTGATGCCATTATTCCGGCCGATCCGGGTTATCAAAGCGGATTTGCCGAAACAATAAAACGCGAAACCGGAATGATTACCGGCAGTGTGGGCTTACTAACCGAAGCCGTCCAAATGGAAACATTGCTAACCATGCAGGTATGCGATTTAATTGTGTTGGGCAGAAAACTGCTGGCTGATCCCTATTTCCCGATACATGCATCGCGCATTTTAGATCGTAAGAATATCGCTCCGAAACAATACGGAAGAGCCTGAAGCTGAATTTGCACCAATGAATATCTGCATCAAAAGATATCTAAAATCAGTTTATTTAAAGCCTCCGGATTTACTGCCAGAAACTACATGATAACTACATCCATCGGCAGATAACATAAAAAAAGCACAATCCTGAGATTGTGCTTTTCAAATAAGATAAAATTATGTCGAAAAATTAAACAGCTTGTTTTAAGGCCGCTTCAATATCGAAGCCTGCCGGCAGATCTTCGTAAAGAAACTCTACCTCACCGGTATCCAGATGATGGTAAGCAGCAACCAGACCTATTTTACCCTGATCATACAAATCCTTCAATACACTGCTGCGCGTCAGAATCTCATCCATCGAATGATGAATATTATGCTGTGTCACGGCATCAACAAATCTCGGATCGGTCTGACAGCAATTGGGCATATCCATCTTCACCTCATCAATCGAGATCTGTAACTTATTTAACAGCTGGGTAAGCTTACCCACCTTTTTTCCGGCACAGGCACCATGCGAAGCGCCACATTTGCTGTGTCCCAGTACCATAATCAGTTTTGTTCCTACCACACTGCAGGCATACTCCATACTGCCGATGATATCATCGTTCAGAATATTACCGGCGATACGCAAACTAAAGATATCGCCCAGACCCTGATCAAATATCAATTCTACCGCCGTGCGACTGTCCATGCAACTCAGTACAATGGCAAAAGGATGTTGTGCTTCGCGGTAATATTCAACCTGATCGAGCAGATTACGATTCAGTTTCAGGTTATTGATAAAACGTTGATTTCCCTCTTTCAGGAATTGAAGCGCCTTTTGGGGCGTCATGGTTGCTAAAGTTTCTGATGTATGTATTTTCATTTTATTTCTTTTTTAATGGATCTTTGAATAACTTCATTCTGTTGATTCTCAGATAATCAGATTGAAGCGTGATGTTTAACAATTAGTGGCGTGAAACCATCTTCATCCTCATCCATATAGGAGGTTTTGAAGCCGATCAGTTTCACTTCGATATTGCGATCTTTGGCGGTAAGGTTTGCAAATTCCTCGACCAGATCAAGTACATCCGATGCAATGTACGAAGAGGCCGTGGCATCCAGCGTAACCAGCGTATCGGGTTCAATTTCGTTGAGTGTCTTTTTGATTGCTGCCTTATTCAGGAACGAAACCTCTTCGGCCAGCGTAATATACATTTCGTTTACACCGTTTGTTTTGCTTTTGCGAATGATATAGGCACGTTTCTTATTGCCCAGCAAAATATAAACAATACTGATCAGCATACCCACACCTACACCCATCAGTAAATCGGTAAAAACTACGGCTACCATGGTGGCAATAAAGGGAAGGAACTGCAAACGACCTCTGTGCCAGAAGTGAACAAAGACAGCCGGTTTGGCCAGTTTATATCCTACCAGAATCAAGACGGCCGAAAGTGTTGCCAACGGAATCAGATTCAGCACAAAAGGAATAGCCAATACACTGAGCAACAACAAAGCACCATGAATAATGCTGGAAATTTTAGAAGTAGCTCCCGCCTTGGCATTTGCCGAACTGCGTACAACCACCGATGTCATCGGCAATCCGCCAATCAGCGAACTCAATAAATTACCGATACCCTGCGCTTTTAATTCGCGGTTTGTATTGGTGATACGACGCTGCGGATCCATTTTATCGGCAGCCTCAACGCAAAGTAAAGTCTCAATCGAAGCCACCAGTGCAATGGTAGCACCCAGAATCCATACTTTAGGATTCAGAAATCCAGCCATATCGGGGAATGTAAACAATTGCGAAAATTCTTCTGTATTTTTTACTACAGGCAGATGAACCAGCATAGATTCGTTCACGGCTAATGCCGAACCTGTAGTTTTGAAAATCCAGTTCAGTAAAATACCTGCGGCAACGGCAACCAGTGCACCGGGCACCATTTTCAGTTTACGGAAGGCTGGCACTTTCTCCCACAACAACAAAATACCGATGGATATCAGCGTGATAATCACCGCTCCCGGATGAATATGAGCCATCACCGAGCTGAAGAAATATTTGGGCGATGACAGAATTGTTGTCAGCAACCCCTCTCCTTCCAAAGCCAGATCAGTAAAGCCTAATGCGTAAGGAATCTGTTTCAATACAATAATGATACCGATACCGGCCAGCATTCCTTCGATTACATTATTCGGGAAATAATTGGAAATGCTTCCCGCCTTCAAAAATCCGAAGATAATCTGGATCAAACCGGCTATTACTCCGGCCATCAGCACCAGTTCGAAAGAGCCGAGTTCGGTAATTCCGGCTACCAAAATGGCTGTAAGTCCGGCTGCCGGACCCGACACACTGATAGGCGAGTTGCTTAAAAATCCCACTACAATACCACCGATGATGCCGGAAATTACACCGGCCAAAGGAGGTGCTCCCGAAGCCAGTGCGATGCCTAAACACAAAGGTAATGCTACAAGAAATACAACCAAACCTGATGAGAAGTTTGATTTTATACGAGATACTAAGTTCATTTTTAATGATATGTTAATGAGAAACAGCCACATTTTTCCTGTCGTTTATCCGTTGGAATAAAAGCAGAACTCAGTGCCGTTTCAATAAATTCGACAATAAATCAGAGGTATTACTGCACAATCTGAGGCAATAATCGGATAGTAGCATAAGTTGGATTACAAATGCCGGTAAAAACGGAAATAAACGAATTATGCTTCCGGAGGTGGTGATAAGAAGTCTATGTGTGGAGCTACATGCCTGTTACTAAGTATGCAACGATTCTTTTTATTGAGAATAAAAACCCGGTTTTTCGGTATAAAATAATAAAGAGATATCAAATCTTCGTCTGAGCCGGATGTATCATCTCCGGATTGCTGAGAAGTATCACCCGATTTTTTATCAAATTCGGTATTGTCTAACGTATCAATTAATGCCAACATGGAATTGCGCTGCATATTGCATTCGATCAATAACATTTCGTAAGACAGACGCGTACGATTCAGGCCGGTATAACTCATCATCAGAAAACTGACGATAAAGATACCAACCAGCAAAGCCGGTGAAATATGTCGGAAATGTTTAATCAAAACAAACTGTGCTTATTAAATTAATACTATACAATTCTCTTTTCGGGTGCAAAGGTAGACAATTTAATTAACATTTGCAAGATTTGACAAATTGTTAAATCTTAAAATAATAAAACTCGCAAAAATACACTCAAAGCTACAACAGAAGATAATAAGATTGCAACTTATTATTTATCAACAAAATCAAACAATAACTATTCCTTGGCAGATTAAAAAGAAAATATCAAACACATAAAATAATAATATCGATTAAATAAATAGCCGTTAACGATAAAGTAGCCTGATAAAAAATAAGACTTAAATCGTAATCGTAAATATAGAATATATTATTCTCTTTTTTACCGATCTCATATTAAACTGATTGATTCGGATTCTTCCGGTAATCTGATCATAAATTAAACCGGATATAAAAAACACATCAACCATTTTAAGAATGAGGCTGTTATTATTAAAAACCATATAAAAATGTATTTATTTGACGATTCCATTCGATATATACTCTTATTTACAGGCGGAATTTTTGCCGGCATAGTTAAAGTTGTTGCCGGCGGAGGTTCATTTGTTACATTACCTATTTTAATGTGTTTAGGACTTTCCACACCTATTGCCAATGGCACGAATCGTATCTCAATTGTTCTTGAAGACATATCAGCTTCGGTTAAACTGATGAAAAAACATCCCATTGCACTAAAAACCGGGATAACAGCAGCCATACCGGCACTTATCGGAGCCATTGCCGGAGCAAGTATTGCCACACATGTAAGCGAAGAGTTTTTAAACATTACCATCATGACGATTTTGGTGCTGATGACACTCTTCATCATTTTCAAACCGCCACAGAAGAAGGAAGGACCGGATAAAAAGAAAATTGTCGATGTGAAAATTTCATTTCTTACCATGCTGATATTTGCGGCTATCGGCTTCTATTCCGGATTTATCCAGGCCGGCGGCTCGTTGCTTTGGATTGCCGCACTTACAGGTCATTTAAAAATGGATTTGGTAGAGGCCGGTGCACTTCGCATTTTTTTAAGCTCGGTTATTATTCCCGTTACATTAAGCATTTACATATTACATCATCAGGTTGCTTTCCTGGATGGCACAATTTTAGGTATAGGCAGTTTTTTCGGAGCCTGGCTGGGAGCCCGGTTTATTGTAGATGTAAAGATTCGGGTGATCCGGATTTTTATGATTTGCATTTATTGTCTGGCCGGCATTTATATTATGTTGTTTAAAGTATTGGGATTATTCTGATTTTTCAGGAATATATCTGTATCTTCGATTCAATATTAAAGAACTAAGAATATGGCATTATATGATAACAGCCGGGTGCGCCGGCAAGATCGGCTGCTGAGTGCAGACGAAGCATTCGAACTGATCGGAACAGCCGAATATGGTGTTTTATCGCTTATCGAAAAACAGGGTGAAGAACTTACACCTTATGGCATTCCGCTCAACTATGCATGGGATGGCGAGAATGTGCTTTATTTTCATACAGCACCGGCCGGACAAAAGCTGGTTTGCATACAGCAAAACAAAGCAGCCTCTTTTTGTCTGACAGGTAAAACGCAGGTGCTTTCCGATAAATTTACCACAAACTATGAAAGTGTGATTCTTCGCGGGAAAATTGAAACAGATCTGCCTTCTGCCGAAAAACGCAAAGCATTGGAGTTGTTGCTGGATAAATATTCTCCGGAAGACAAAGCGGTTGGTTTGAAATATGCCGAAAAATCTTTTCATCGTACCGAAATTCTCCGGTTTACCATTCAGACTATTTCGGGAAAAGCAAAACAGATTAAA
>CAMTPG010000148.1 GCA_947074335.1 uncultured Parabacteroides sp. | reverse complement strand
AAAAATTTGAATACAAAAGCAATTTATATGCGTTATGGGTTTGGTCTGTTTCTGGATCAATTCAAAAAATTTTGGTAATTGTTAAATAAATTAACTAAAAAATATTTTAAAAAAGTTCATTTTTCCTCAGTGATTTTTTCATGTTGTGCGTTATGCTATCATGAACAACATAAAAAAAGATTACGAATACGAATTACTTGCCAAATATATAACGAATACAATTTCTTCCGAAGAAATGTATAAGTTACTTCATTGGAGATTATTATCTGCTGATAATGAGGCTCTCTTTAAACATTATCATCATTTGCGTATTTCTGCTTCATTTATTGAATATAATGAACCGGAAAAAATAGAATCTGCTTTAAATCAGATAAATCAAAATATCGATAAATCAAATCATCCACGTCGGTTTACTTATTATTTAAGTGCTGCCGCTGTTCTGATTATTCTGGTTTGTACTTCACTTTTTTTAAATTTCAGAAATCAGAGCGAAGCTTATATTACTATCCGGCTGGCCAATAATGAACAAGTTCGGAAATTGGAATTAACAGATGGATCTGTAATCTGGCTGCGTGGCGGATCAATGCTTAAAATACCTGAATCATTTGATCGAATGAACCGGTATGTACATCTAAACGGTGAGGCCTTTTTTGATATTGCTAAAGATTCACTTTCTGTTTTCAAGGTAAATACAGATCATTTAATAGTTGAGGTAAAAGGTACAACCTTTAATGTGACCACAAACACGGATCGTGAATCATCGGATGTTACACTGGTCTCGGGTTCTGTTGATATACGGAGTTTATCCGATAAAAATTTACTCACACTGAATCCCGGCGAAAAAATAACTTATACGAAATCCGATAACAGCTTGTCGTTAGACTATGTTGATGTAAATACCTGTTCCGTATGGCGGTTTGAACAGCTTATTTTTGATAATAATACACTAAGCGAAATCATGGAGCAACTAAGAGGAAAATTTAATATAAAAGTTCATTTAAATACTCCGGGTCTGAAAGATAAAAAATACAGATGTGTATTTAATTCGGAAGAGGATTTAATCGAAATATTAAATATTCTCTCATTTATAGCTCCGATACATTATGAGATAAAAACAGACGAAATATTTATTACTGAAAAATAATTATACCGGGGAATACTAATAATTTTTACCACAATAAAATTTAACGTATTAAAATAGTACTAACAAAATGAATCACATGGTATGAACAAAAAAACATCAATTGCCACATTGATTGCCTATTTAGCAGCGGCTTCGCCTGCAATGGCAATGCATGAAGCACGCTCATTGTATGTTGATCTTGAAATCTCACTGAGTCAGACAACAGTTGCGGCTGTAATTCAAAGTATTACTCAGCAAACAGGCTACGAATTTTCGTACGAAGAAGCATTGTTGGGTAAAACGATAGCTCATGTTTCCGTTAAAGCGAAGAATGAACCGATCGAACGTGTATTGGATCAGGTTTTTGGCACAACGGGAATTGCTTATCAGGTTATTGATAACCGGATATTTCTGCAAGATAAAACGACAAACACTACATTGGTTCTGAATGTAAAACAACAACAGGGTAAAACCATTTCAGGAACCGTAATTGACAATTCGGGATTACCTGTGATTGGTGCAAATGTGATCCTGAAAGGAGCTGCAGGTATTGGTACCATAACCGATGTGGATGGTAATTTTACGCTGGATAATATACCGACAGGCTCTACACTGGTGATCAGTTATATCGGATATCTGGATCAGGAAGTGCCTGTTACTACACAATCGGCTTATCATATTACCCTGCGTGAAGACTCACAGAATCTGGACGAAATTATTGTTGTAGGTTATGGTGTTCAGAAAAAGGTGAATATGACCGGATCCATATCGAATGTTAAATCGGATGATCTGACAAAAATAGCAACCTCCAATTTATCAAATACACTGGCCGGTCGAGCTCCGGGTATGACAATTACAGGTAATTCCGGTTTGATGGGCTCTACCTCCGAAATCCGTATGCGCGGTGGTTTTGGCGATCCTTTATTTGTAATCGATGGTGTGATACGTGATAAGGCAGCATTCGATGCATTGGAAGCTAACGAAGTGGATCAGCTCAGTTTCCTGAAAGATGCAGCAACTGCATCTGTTTACGGATCGGCTGCCGGTAACGGCGTTGTGCTGGTAACTACCAAAAGCGGTTCGCAAACCAGCAAACCGATGTTTAATTATCAGGGATCTTATACCTTCAGTAAGCCGACAAAACAACTATTTTCGGATATGTGGACGGCAACCGACGAACTGATCTATCAGAATAAAGTAGCCGAATTTAAAGGCTTGTCTTTACCTAACGGTGATGCTGAATTTGATTATTTCAAAGATAAAAACTATAATGTAAACGACTGGATTTGGCAAAACCCATGGAATACCAAACATTCGCTGAGTGTGAACGGCGGATCAGAAAAGGTGCAATATTTTGTTATGGGTAGTTTTCTGGATGAAGAAGGGTCGTATGTCAATCTGAAGAATAAAAAATATTCTTTACGTTCAAATATCACCATGGAATTGTCTAAGTACATCACCATGAATGTAAATATCAGTGGTACACAATCGGATCAGAAGCGTTTTTACTGGCCCTTCTCGGGTGATGATGAACAGGCCGTTCACGATTTATACCGTTGTACCTTCAATGCTTTAAAAACAGTACCGTTCTATTCGAATCTGGATGGTTCACCCTCGAATGTAAAAACAGATTATCCCATTTATCCGGCTATCGGCTCCTGGCAAAGCTGGAATGTGGTGGATCAGGTAATTGGCGATCGTTATATTAAAACCCGACGTCGCGAAATGAATGCTATTTTACAATTTAATGTGGATTTGAGCTTTATTACCGAAGGTTTATCCACTAAAATTATGGGTAATTACATAGCAAAAGATTATACCCGTAAAAAATACATGACTTATCAGCGTAATTATAAATTCCAGCAGGCCGACCCGAATGGAAATCGATTCCTGCCCGGACCGCTCGATCTGAATCAATACAATACATTTACCTTTAGTCAGAATTATGAAAATCTGCAATATGGTATGAATACTTTATGGAGCGAACAGTTTAACTGGTTTCTTACCTATAACAGAATGTTTGGTTTAAGTGATATTAATGCCATGATTGTATTTGAACAGGCTAAAAACGGCGGTGAATATGTTTATGTAAAAGGAGAAGATCCGCTTACAAACTATGATCAGTTCTTTGTTTATTCAACGGATGCTGAACGGCGTTATGGTTCTGCCGAAGAATATACAGGAGGACGTTTATCCTGGATCGGTCGTTTTAATTATACCTATGATTCCAAATATATCGCCGAATTCTCTTTCCGGTATGATGGGAATGATTTGTTTGCACCGGGTAAACGCTGGGGTTTCTTCCCCTCTGTTTCGGCCGCATGGCGAATGAGTGCAGAACCATTTATGGATAAAACAAGAGACTGGTTGAGCGATTTTAAAATCAGAGCATCTTATGGTTCAACAGGTAATGATCTGGATGTAAACGGAAATAAAATTACACGATTCTCATATATTAAGCAATATGTAGCCGGTTCGGGTTATATATTTGGAAATAGTTTGAATAATGGAATTACACCCGGATCAACACCTACACCTGATTTGACCTGGGCAACATCACGTACATACAACGGCGGTATTGATTTCGGTCTGTTTAATAATCGCTTTACAGGTACGGCAGATGGATTTTACAGAAAAGAAACAAATATCTTAGGCCCGAGAACGTTATCGATACCAAGTACGTATGGTCAATCACTGGCTCCGGAAAACTATGCGGCACGTTCATGGCGCGGAGGTGAAATACAAATGACATGGCGCGATCAGATTAAAGGTAAAATTGATTATTCTGCCTATGTGAATTTAGGTTTCTCACGTGATAAATGGGATAAACTGGATGAAACAGCTATTTATAAAACCGGTAATCTGTCTGATTTATCGAAAGTAGGCATGTCAAACAGTCGTGTCATTGGTTATAAAGCAATCGGCATCATACGAACTCAGGAACAGGTAGACGAATTGAAAGCGCAGGGTTTCAAACAATTTGGCCGTGATCCGTATCTGGGTGGTATTTTATACGAAGACACTCGTAGTGATGGATATGCACCGGGCCCGGATGGAAAAATTGATAGTAACGACTCCTACAATCTCTTAACAGATAATGCTACTCCACGCATTAACTATGGTTTCGGCGGTAGTCTGAGTTATTGGGGATTTACTCTCGATTTGCATTTTCAGGGTGTTGGGAAATATGATAAAATAGCCGGTGGTTATGATGGCGGTTTCTATCAGCATGGTGGTTCTACACGTCCTTATTTTCCGATCTGGACAAGCAGTGAATGCTGGAGTCCTGAAAATCCGGAAGGAAAATATCCGCGTGTGATAGGTAGCAGTTGGTATGAATCGGGAGCGGGCCGCACCAGTTTCTGGATGAGAAATGGCGCATTTCTTCGGTTGAAAAATGTGAATCTGGCTTACGATCTGCCCCAGCCGTTATTGCAACAGGCCGGTATTTCGAAAGTACAAATTTTCATTAATGCAAACAACCTGTTCTATATCTCTAAAATGGGAGAATTTAATGATCCGGAACAACAATATTATGATTCATATCCTTTGATGAGATCATTTACCTTTGGTCTGAACTTTACATTCTAATTTACATAAACTTACTGCAATGAAAATATTAAAATATATAATTACAGGCGCTGTTATAGCTTTCTCTTTGGGAAGTTGTAATACTTTAGATATTGAAAATCTTGAAAGTTATGATGCCAACAAAGTTTGGAATGATGAAAATCTGGCATCAGCTTTTGTTACAAATCTATATGCCAATGTGTTTCCAAACTGGACAAGTAATCTGGACTATGATTCAGAACAACGTTCTGGTATTCCGTTTTACCTGGGAACTATCACCAAATCGGGAAGCGCATACAAAAAATGGAGTTATACTACCATCCGTTTAATAAATGAGGCGATTCAGGAGCTGGAAGCCGGTTCTTTGATGGAGTCAACGAAAAATCAATTGTTGGGCGAAGCTTATTTTATGCGGGCATATGTTTATTCGAATATGGTATTTTATCATGGTGGCATGCCTTATATTAAAGTACCACAGGATAAAGACAAAGACGATTTATATGTATACCGTAATTCAACAAAAGAGTGCTATCAATTTATGCAGGAAGATTTAGATAAGGCGATTTCACTTTTACCCGAAAAAGTAAGCGGCTCTTCATCTACATATGGACGTATAGATCAGGTTTTTGCTAAGGCATATAAAGCGAAATTATTATTATATAAGGCATCTCCTCAGTTTAATCCAAGCAATCCTTATAATAATCAATATTGGAGCGAAGCCTATTCTGTTGCAAAAGATGCTTATGAATTTTGTTTGCAACAAGGAGGTTCATTAACGCCCGATTATAGTGATATCTGGTTGGTAGAAAGAGGTGCTGAAGTTATATTCGGAGTAGTAAATGAGAACCCTAATAAGGTACATTCAGGATGGGAACAAAGTATTCGCCCCGGATCTGTAAGTCGTGGTCGTGCCTCGAATAGTCCTACCTGGGATTTTGTAAAAAGTTATCCTATGGCCGACGGAAAAGTCTTTAATGATCCTTCCGGAAAATATTATGCAGGAACAGAAAACGCCTTTTTGCAAAAATATTGGATGAACCGTGATCCGCGCTTTCTGAAAACAGTGCTAATTAATGGTGAGTTATATCCTGTAGCAGGCGTTAAAAGCGGTTATCGTCAATATACATCATTAGGTATTGCCGACGAAGATGATTGCTATGGAATTAATCCTGCTGCCAATCTGAATGCAGCCAACAATGATACATATACCGGATTCTTTATTTTGAAAGCCAGTGATCTGACACTTCCGCAGGATAAAGTACAGGCTGTAGGTGTAGATTATATCGTAATGCGTCTGGCCGAATTAATGTTTATTTATGCTGAGGCAGCCAACGAAAACGGATATTCGGATGTAGCAATCGATCTGTTGAAACAGATTCGTCAACGTGCCGGCATCGAACCGGGAACCGATGGTTTATATGGTTTGAAGGTTGGTAATCGCGAAGAAATCAGACAAGCCATTCTGGATGAACGGAATGTGGAATTGTGTTTCGAAGGGCATCGTTTTATGGATTTGAGAAGAACCCGCAACATGATGATTTTGGATAAATTGGAAAAGTTCGGTGTTGAGGCGATTGCTATTAATCCTGACGGGTCGGATATGGATATGGAAACGGCTCGTTCCAAAGCGGCAAATTTTGAATTATTGCCCGAAAATTTCCGTTATGTTATACATCAGGTACCTTTAACAGCCAGTGCCGAAATGCAGTTTGTGGTAGAAGAGAATTTTTATTTCTTCCCGATTCAGGAGGTGAAAATAATTGAAAATCCGAATCTGGAACAAAATATAGACTGGGAAGGAACATTCAATCCTACCATGGAATAAATAGAATAAACGAAGGGAGAATTTTGATTCTCCCTTTTTTATTATAATTATAAAAAGATGAAAACGAATAATGTTAAGATCTAAAAATAAGAATACAAAGATAATTTCAAGTCGGAAAGATCTGTGTATTATATATTTTTAAAGATCGGAAGAGTGTAGGGAAGGGAGAGAGTGTAGGGTTGAGTTTAATTCGCGTGG
>CAMTPG010000147.1 GCA_947074335.1 uncultured Parabacteroides sp. | reverse complement strand
GCGATTGATTTGAAAATACCATCCACAAACAGACGTTTTCCTTTAAACTCGTTGCAGAATGCAGGTTTGGAAATTTCCGCGCCCAGACCGGGAGTTTCACCCTGATGACTGAAATCGGCACCATAAACCGTATTCTTATCGCTATCTACAGAAATGTAGCCCCAGATCGGACCCCAGAGTCCGGCTCCGTACATCGCCATAATATATTTAGTCTGTCCGTTTACATCCGCTACAAATACAGGATAAGTCTTTGTTTCCTTAATCTTCACGATATCCAAAGCAAAAGCATTACCCGGAACCTGCTGACCGTCGGCATTTACTAAAAAGGCCTCTTTGATCAATTCATTATATTTGGCTTCGGCCTCTTTGGCCGGTACATCTACATTAATAGAGCGGAGAATCTGCTGACGTTTGTCGTTTTCTGCATTCTCTGTCTGCAAACCGCGAAGCGACTGCGATAACAGGGCCAGAATCACGGCAACCACAATAACCATCACCGCCGCATATATTACAGTATAACTGTTACTATCTCTATTCATAATATATCTTCAATTATATAGTTATTTGATTGCTCTTCTTAAACGACGATTGATGTTCGATTCAACTACATAGTAATCGATCAGCGGAGCAAATACATTCATCAACAGGATAGCAAGCATCATTCCTTCGGGATAACCCGGATTCAATGCACGGATAATGATAGCCAGTGCACCTACAAGGAAACCATAAATATATTTACCCGTTTCGGTACGAGCCGAAGTAACAGGATCGGTAGCCATAAAGACCGCACCAAAAGCGAAACCGCCCAGGAATATCTGATCAAGCGGCGATACGCCCATCGAAACAGTTGTGCCGATTGCATTGAAGATCAATGACATGATTGCACCACCCACAAAAACCGACAGCATGGTTTTCCAGCTTGCGATCTTGGTAAACAACAGGATAAAGGCTCCAATCAGAATACACAACACAGAAGTTTCGCCGATAGATCCCGGAATCAGTCCCAGAAACATATCCCAGCTTGTAATCGGATGTCCGATCACATCAACAGCCTGAAACGAATCGATCAGCTCTTTCGGAGCAATGGCAATCTGTCCGAGCGGAGTTGCGCCCGAGAAACCATCAACCACATGTCCTTCGCCCAGACCCAGTACCGGAGCTGTACGCACAAATACCTGATCGCCCGACATGGCCGCCGGATAGGCAAAAAACAGAAAAGCACGTGTAACCAGTGCCACATTAAATATATTAAATCCGGTACCGCCAAAAACCTCTTTGGCAAAGATTACGGCGAAAGCTGTAGCCACAGCAATCATCCACAGCGGTGTATCGATCGGAACAATCATGGGGATCAAAATACCCGAAACCAGGAAACCTTCCTGAATTTCCTCCTTTTTAACCTGAGCTACCGCAAACTCGATACCCAGACCAACAACATACGAAACAATGATTTTAGGCAGAACCGCCAGAAAACCATAGATAAAAGTTAACCAGAATCCGGGATGTATACCTACTGCCAGGTTATGCTGATAACCTACATTATACATACCAAAAAGCAAAGCCGGCAACAAAGCGATGATCACCATGGTCATCGTACGCTTCGAGTCAATGTAATCGTGAATATGAACGCCTGATTTTGAGGTTTTGTTAGGAACAAACAAGAATGTTTCCACACCATCAAATACAGATTCGAACATTGCCAGCTTTCCGCCTTCTACGAAGTTAGGCTTAATTTTGTCGAGCCAATTCCTTAACGCTTTCAATGTGTTTTATATTTTTATTGTTATTAATTCATTTCTTTGTAGAGCAGGTTCAGTCCGTTGCGCACAATTTTCTGAATCTCCAGTTTCGAAGTATCCACAAATTCGCACAAGGCAAAATCTTCGGGAGCCACTTCATAAATACCCAGATTTTCCATTTTGTCAATATCGAATGTGATAATGGCTTTCAGCAGATATTCGGGGTAAATATTCATGGGGAATACTTTATCGTACTCGTTCGACATGATCATGGCACGTTTACCACCCTTAATGCGGGCATCCATAGTCCATTCTTTCTTTTTGCCCATAAACCAGGCCGGGAAAGAATGACTCACACTGAATTTGCCAAAACCGGGTAAAGCCCAGCCAAACAAATCGTTGATGTTATCGCCTTCGGGAATCACGGTAATCTGCACATCATAAGCACCCAGATAATCATCTTTCAGCACTTTTGTACCGGTAAGCACATTGCCGCTGATGATACGGATATGATCATCGTTGATGGTTTTGTTGCCAACCAGACTGCCGATGCTGCAACCTGCAATGGCTTTGATATAACCGCGTTCAGACATCTCAGATCCCGTCATGGCAACCAGACGTGTAAAATCGGCAATACCTTTGTTAAACAAACGACCCATGATAATTACGTCGGCAGGATTTACTACCCACACGGTTTCACCTTTGTTGATCGGACTGATGTGATTAATCTGTACACCCGGATTTCCTGCAGGATGGGGACCTTCTACGGTTACCACCTCTACATTTTTGGGCTGAACAGCCGATCCCGGGCGAACACCCACATAAACTTTACCATCGGTAAGTTTAGCCAGTGCATCCAGACCTGTCTGGAAATCTGCCTCCTGACCTTTCAGCATAAAATCGAAATTCGGAGCTAAAGGAGTAGAATAAAAACCGGAAACAAAAATATCGCGCGGCGTATCACCCGGCTGAGCCACGATATCATACGGACGCTGTTTGATAAAAGGCCACATTCCGGCTTCTTGCAGAGACTCTTTTACCTCTTCTCTTTTCATCGAAGACACATTCTTTTTGCCAAAATCCACGTAATCGATTTTCGCTTCAGGCTTCACAACAACGCTCAGCACTTTACGTTTCTCTCCACGATTTACGGCAACCACTTCGCCACTCACAGGCGAAACAAATTTAATTTCGGGGCGATTCTTATCTGTCATCAGAACAGAACCGGCTTTCACATTTTCACCCGGTTTGACAACAACTTTTGGGATTATACCGTTATAATAATCGGGGACGATCGCGTAAGTATCGCTATTTCCGCCGTTTAACAGTACATCCGAAGCTTTGCCCTTCAGATTAATGTCTAAACCCTTTTTAATCTTAATCACATTTGCCATGATACAACTAAAATTGTTTTATATATTTTGCTGCAAAAGTAAACATTTTTTTATGCTTTAAAGCAGCCTATAGGAAATAAATAGAGAATTAATTCCATAATTTTGTAACAACAAAGCAAAAATTAAACCTATGCGAGTGAACAAACTTCTGTTTTTACTGTTTTTGGTTGTTCCATTTTTAGCGGGAGCCCAACAAACCTATTTCACAAATGTGGCGAATAGTCAGTTCAAAACTTTGCAGGTCGGCGTTGCCGGTCAGCTTATTTCTGAACCCTATATTCCGCTTGGTACGCCCAAACAGATTCAGATCAGCTTTGATCAGCTGGGCGACGACGGATTTACCCAATATGCCTATTCGGTGATTCACTGCGACGGCAACTGGACACAATCCATGCTTACTCCGCTCGAATATATGAATGGTTTTCAGGGCAGTCTGATCAACAATTACAACAACTCGATGGGAACCACGCAAAGCTATACCAACTATCAGCTGTTGCTGCCAAACAGCGATGTACAGTTTAAGGTATCAGGTAATTACGCCATCCAGATTTACAATGAAAATACACCTGATGAGATCTTGATGACTGCCTGTTTCTCAATCGTAGAACCGGTTGTAGTGGTAAACGGTGCCATCACCGGAAATACCAATATCGATACCAATCAAAGCCATCAGCAGGTAAATTTCACCATCAACTATCCTAACTTTCCCATCAACTATCCCGAAACTGATCTGAAAGTGTTTGTGTATCAGGATAGTCGGCGCGACAATATGGTAACCAACCTGCAGCCCATGAATATAAGCGGCAGTCAGGTAACTTATGCCTACAACAATCAGTTGGTTTTTCCGGGCGGCAACGAATACCGGCGTATGGAATTTCTGAGCGATAAATATGTGGGCATGCATGTACAAAATATCACCTGGCACAATCCTTATTATAATGTAGAGCTGATGACCGATTACAAACGCAATAATCAGGTCTGGCAATACGATCAGGATCAGGACGGTCGCTTTTTTATCAACTGCAGTGCCTGTACCAATCCCTCCTATCAGTCGGATTATTTTATCGTGCATTTCACGCTCTCGTGCGATGAACTGCAGGGCGGCGATGTCTATCTGAACGGCGATCTGGTATATGATCTCTTTACGCCTGCCAGCCAGATGAGCTATAACAGCCAGGCCAACCGCTACGAAAAAGCCATTCTGCTGAAACAGGGCAGTTACAACTATCAGTATCTGTTTGTGCCCAATGGTTCAACCGTGGGTCAGACCGGCCCCATCGAAGGCAATTTTTACGAAACACAAAACGAATACAGCATCTACGTTTATTATCGCCCGTTCGGTGCCCGTTATGATCGGTTGATAGGTGCCGTTACCCTGCGTAATCCCATGTCTGTATTCTGATACATGCCGTAAAATCAATTTTCAGTCTGAAACTAAACAGAAAAGGATGCCAAAAGTACATCCTTTTCTGTTGATATAGTGCATCTTACCTGTTATTCATGCATTAAAGTATATATATTTTAAATCGCATTTACATTAACATCCGTTAATTCGTTACGATAATCAAAGCTCCGTTTGCTCCGCGCACACCATACATTGTGCTCGTTTTCTCCACTTTGATACTTTTAATATCCTGTATCGATACAATATCATCTACCGAAGTTACCGGCACACCGTTCACAATAATCAGCGGATCTGTTCCCGAATTAATCGACGAAGCCTCGTTGATCGAAATCTTCTTTCCATTTACCCGTACACCCGAAAGATGTCGCAACACACAGTATATATCCTGACAAGGCAAAAGAGCAATCTCTTCGGCGGTGAATTCGCTACTCTTACGCACCCGCTTTTTTGATTCATCTTTCTTTGAATCTGCCTTCTTCTCCTTTGTCTTTTTCTCTTTTTTCTTCTTTTTACCCGAAACAAGCTCCGTATCCTGTCCGGTTTGCTGTTGCAACTCCTGTGCCGGAAGCACAAAACAAATTAAAAGAAAAACCAGGATTACCGAAATTCTGATGTTTAACTTTTTCATAATGCAATTATTTTAGTTGAGTTAACAATGAAATGTCTGATTTAAATAGTATACGAGGTTGTGCTCTCCTCTGGTGGCCGATAATCGCCATGAATTTATACAAAATCATACAGAATTCAAAATATTTGCTTTAATTTGTTAATTCATTAAACGATTATTTGATTATTATGAAAACAAATCCGTCTAATTTCTCCGAATCATCCGATTCTTCACGCACAGTGCCACGTTATCAGAGTTTAAACACACTGACTGTTGCCGTTGTATTTATTGTAGCAGGTCTGATGTTTATCGGACGCAATTTTAACATGGTCAGCGACTATTGGTTTCATCTCATCATCTCCTGGCAAATGATCTGCGTTGTGATTGGTGTAAATCAGCTTATTAAGCGCAATTGGAGCGGTCTGCTCCTGCTGGGCGTCGGCCTGTTTTTTCTGTTACCCGACATTTCATCGATTGATTATCCGGCTTTATACAGATGGTGGCCTGTACTTCTGATTGCTGTGGGTCTGTTTCTGCTGATAAAACCCAAAAGAGCCTGTCAATCTGCTGATTCCTTTGAATTTAATAATGCCGATTTGTCGGATAAAACAAATGCATCCGGAATAAATGTTTCGTCTGCAACAGCTTCTCAATCAACAAACGATGCAACAGCTCAGGCTTTTATTTATTCAGATAACCTCTTCAGCTCTGTCTGCCAACAAGCCGACAGCCGGTTATTTAAAGGTGCCCGTCTGCGCAATGTTTTTGGAAGCACTGTACTCGATTTAAGAAATACGCATTTTGAAGCCGGGCAGACTTTTGTTTATACCGATTGTTGTTTTGGTACGATTAAGCTCTGTATTCCTTCAAACTGCGATGTACAAATGCAGGTTATTTCTGTTTTTGGCGGAGCCGAAGATAAACGGATAAAAGCGGCCGAAACTGATCAGCATCATCAGATTGTGATTAAAGGACGTATGGTATTCGGTACTTTAAATATCATCAATTAAAACTTTTTTCGTTTCATTACCCGAATATCCGGATAAAATATAGGCAGGATGAGCATGGTGGCAATAACTTCGTGCTCATCCTGCTGTTGTAAAATTATGTACACTTATTCTTGCAGAAGATGTAACCGGATAAAATATGGATTTGCCACAAACTAATCCGGAAATCCTTAACAAAAATAATCTTCAGTATAATTAAAAACAGAAAATAATTCTTAATCCAAACTTCACAATCGCCAAAGCTCTATAGCTGCCAGAATGACAGTTGTGAATTCCGGTTGAGCATGTTTCAAAAAATGCCTTATAAGGAAAAAACAATTGGATGCCGAAGGAATTTTAATTGCATGGCAATCCATTTTTTTTTCATGGCAATGTGGTTTTCCGACTGATTTTATCCGCATTTATTTTACCGGAACGAATTCATGTCAAATTGGCAGAGAGTATAAATAAGCAATAATTCCGGTTGTTCCGGAAATCTAAAATTCGGAACACCATCAAACCTGCTTCGAAATTATAATCATACAAAGTTGAATAATCTTCATTTTTTCATCCAAAAAGAATATTGTTGTTTCTATCT
>CAMTPG010000146.1 GCA_947074335.1 uncultured Parabacteroides sp. | reverse complement strand
GCTTTCACCACCGGACCAACCGCTGCAATGGCGCTACCGCCACAAATAGCTGTACCGGCCGAAATAAGATAGGCCGTTTTGCGATCCATCTGCATGCGTTTACCTAAAAATATACCTAATACTAATACCGAGACTACAGAAACAACGGTAAAGATCATACCGTCTTTGCCGGTTTGCAGCGATTCGTGCAGATTCATGCCGAAACCTAAACCGACTACCGAAAATTGAAGCAGATATTTGGATGCCTTTTTACTGGCTACGGGATACGGATGTCCGACGGTTAAAGCAAAAGCCAGCCCCAAAAACAAGGCTATTGCAGGCGAAATAACAGGTGTTAAACATAAAATAACTAATGCAATAAATAACCAACGGCTATTTTTCTCCATTACTTGTAAAATGGCTTCCATTTTTTACCTCCTTTTTTCTTTGTTATAAACGATTCATTTATTCGGAGGCAAAATTACATCAAATAGTTAAAGCTTGTTTATTGTAAATCGTGATGGATTATAACCAAAAGTTATCAAATCAACTAAAATGGATTTGCTCCAGATAGCGGATAAAATCGGCTTCTATACCGCCACTATCGCCTTGCAGGCGCACAAATGAGAAGAATCGTTCAAATAAACAATCTTTTATATCGATAACCTTTAATTGTCCCGACATTAACTCACGCGTAACCGAACGAATGGAAACAATGCCCAATGCATCGGAGTTTTCTAAAAAGAGTTTAATACTTTCGGTACTGCCCAGCTGAAGCAGAATATTGAGCTGCGAAGGTTTGATCTGATGCGAAGCTAATACATTTTCCACTACATCGAGTGTGCCCGATCCTGATTCGCGCAACACCAACGGAAGCGAACAGAGCTCCTGCAAAGTGATTTCATCCTGTTGTGCCAGAATACTGCCGGCATGCGCCACCACAACCAGTTCATCTTTAGCACAGGTAGTATACGATAAAGCCGGCTGATGCGTAGTGCCTTCCACCAGTCCGAGCGTAATGCGTCCGTCGAGAAGTGCCCGTTCCACATCCTGGCTGTTCCCGTTAAAGAGTGATACTTTGATCTGTGGAAATTTGCGGATAAAATCGGCCAGAATAGGCGGCAATACATATTGGGCAATAGTAGTGCTGGCACCCAGCCGGAGTTCGCCGCTGAAATTATCGGTCAGCAGATTCATCTCAAAATCAAGCTGCCGATACAAGGCCAGCAACTGCCGTGTATGCGATAATAGCAGTTCGCCCGCCTGCGTCAGCGCGATGCGATTGCCCGTGCGATGAAAAAGCGGAGTTTTATATTGCAGCTCCAGTTCGTGGATATGTTTGCTAATGGCCGGCTGACTGATAAAAAGCTCTTTCGAAGCCTTGGTAAAACTCAGATTTACGGCAACACTATAAAATACTTTTAGTCTGAAATCCATCACTATCTGTGTTTCATATTTATGACAAAGATAACTAATGAATTTTACAGCATCATTATTCCATAAGCCCAAAAGTAAAAAAGCACCATCAATAATTGAGTATTATTGTTATCTTTGTTTCAATTAACAGCTTCTATTTTGATTGATCAAATATGACTAAACGAAAGAAAAAGATTCTGGCAATTATTGCACTTTGCATTGTATCTGTAGTTTTCATCCTGCCGCTGATTGGTTTCAGCATCCTGAACTGGGGCATTCTGCCGCCGAAAAAGCTTACGCCGCTTGTGGTGGAACAAACCAATAAGTTTATCGATGCCCATTTTGAATGCGAACGGATTGAGCTGACCTATTTCGAAACCTACCCCTATTTAGGTGTAAAACTAATCAATGGTCATTTAACACATCAGATGCCCGACAGCATTTCCAAAGATCATCTGTTGGATATTCCGGCCGATTCACTGTTTTCGTTTCAACAGGCCAAACTGTCGGTTCAGCCTTTTGATTTTTTGTTCAAAAAACGGATTACCATCAAGGATCTATCCATCTCCTCGCCCCGCTTTTACGGGTTTGTAAGTAGCGACGGCCATCCCAACTGGGATATTTATTTAACAAAAGATACGGATGAAGAGGCTGAGAATGAAGAAACTGAAAAAGAGAGTGATCTGCCGGTTATTGACCTGCAGCGCGTACGCATATATAATGGTAAATTCACTTATGATGACCGGCAAAGCGATGTGTTTGCCGAATTAGGCGGTTTCTTCCTGACCATCGACGGCTCGCTGACCGGCAACGAAAACCGGCTCTCCATTGATGCAGGCACCTCTTCCATTCTTTTCGATTGTCCGGATTACCGGTTGAAAAACAATGTGTCTTTGCAGCTGAAAAGCAAAATATTACTCACGGATCAATATCAGTCTGTTACACTGCAGGATGCAGAACTGCGCATTAATCAGTTCCCTTTTACGGCATCGGGATCACTGCGAAAAATACCCGAATCCAACCTGTCGCATGTGGATCTGGAAATGGATCTTAAAATTGGCAACCTGAATGATTTACTGGATTTTGTGCCTGATGCTTATCTGAAAGATCGCAACCAAATGGTAACCAAAGGTGAGATTTCGCTCAACAGCACAATTACCGGTCTGGTTGGCGACAGTATTATGCCTTCGATCAATCTGTGTTGCAAAATCAATAACGGATCTTACCATATGAAAGGAGTAAAACAGGGCATCGATACACTTCAGATGGATCTGGATCTGCACCTGAACGGACGAAACCCGGATTCTTCGTATGTTGAACTTCAGGATTTTACATTGATCGGCCTGAACACGGCACTCTCCATGAACGGATATGTATATAATCTGTATACCAATCCGCAAATTTATGCCGTTATGCGCGGAAATATGGATTTCACCCGACTGGGCGAAGAATTTTTTAATCCCGATACCTTATTAATAGAAGGATTGCTGCAGGCCGATCTGATGGCTCATTTTAAATTGGATGATCTGCTGGACAGTCAATTTGGGAAAATAAAAGCCGCAGGCAGTTTATCTGTTGATCAATTGAAAGCCGAATGCAAACCGCTCGAGCTGGATCTCTTTATCGGCGGCACACAATTGGCCATCGATCCTGTACGTCAGGAGAGCAATTATCTGGGCAAAAATGACCTGGTACGCCTGGTGCTGGATGTGGACACATTGAATGTACAATACAAAACTGAAATTAATTCTACCGTAAGCAAATTATCTTTGCATGCACAAACCAGTCCGACCATCGATACAACTGCCGTTATTCCGATGACGGCAGGCATTTCTTTCAGTCATCTGCAAACACAGCTGCCCGACTCAATTCTTTTGATAGCCGAGCAATTAAATCTGCAGGCAGCCATTAAACCCTCTTTATCAGATAAACATAAACCGACAGCCGGCGGACGAATTGCCGTAGATACACTGAAATTCATCAGTAAACCCATGCGCAGCGGTGCCGTACTGGCAAAAAGTAATTTCAATTTTGAAGCCTTGCCCTATACGGATGCACGCAGGGAGCGACAAGCCATGCATGCTGCCGGCGATTCGCTGCAGACTCGCCGCCAGAAACGCCGCCTGGCAACTGATTCTTTACACCTGTCGGATCAGGCAGCCGGCGAAAATCTGATTCAGCAATTATTCAGCCAGTGGGAAGCGCGCGGAAATGTTTCGTTTAATAAACTGCAGGCATTCAGTCAGTTTTTCCCGATTCCGATCTGGATGGATCCCACTACACTGACTTTCAATACAAATACCGTAAAACTAACCGATGCCAATTTGCATCTGGGTAATAGTAATTTGAAACTCAGCGGCCAATTGAACCGGATACGACAAGCTTTTCTGCGCGGCGGAAAGCTGCGCGGCGAATTTGAGCTGACTTCCGATTATATTGATTGCACACAGCTTATGCAATCGGTCAACGCCGGCATGCAGTACGCCGATAATACAGTAATTAAAGCCATCGAAGAACCGGTAGCCATTTTAGATGCCCAATCACTCAATGAGGTGGTAACCATTATCGAAGCCGATACAACCGACCAGGTTTTTGTGGTACCCGATTTCCTGGATCTATCCTTAAATACCAATGCTAAACGCATTGATTTTAACGAGTTGCAACTGGAAAATGTAACCGGCGAAATCGTGATGCGCAATCAAAGCATCAACCTGAATAAGCTCAATATGCAATCGAATATGGGAAGCGGAAATCTGACCATGAATTATACCGCCAAAAATAAAGACGGAGCCTCAACCGGACTGGATCTGGATTTAAACCGGATACAAATCGGCGAACTGGTTTCTCTGTTTCCGGCTATCGATACGCTGGTGCCGATGCTTCGCTCATTCGAAGGTGTTGTAAACTGCGAAATCACGGCTACCTGCAAATTAGATTCTTCCATGTCGGTAATTCTGCCTTCTGTTAATGCGGCCTGTTATCTGCATGGCGAAAATATGGTTTTGCTGGATGGCGAAACCTTCGCGGAAATATCGAAAATGATGATGTTTAAAAATAAGAAGCGGAATGTGATTGACAGCATCGCCGTGGATTTAGCGATCAAAGATAATCAGATCGAAGTATTTCCGTTTCAGGTGGAAATGGATCGTTACCGGGTTGCCGTGGGCGGTACGCATAATCTGGATATGACCTTCAATTATCATATTTCGGTGCTGAAATCGCCGGTTCCCTTTAAACTGGGAGTCGATGTGTATGGCAATCTGGATAAATTCAAATTTAAGATTACAAAAGCGAAATATAAAGATCTGTTTAAGCCGGCTAAAATGGCCGAAATGGACAGTACGCGAAAAAATATCCGGAAAGATATCCGGGATGCCGTTCGTCAGCAAATCAGACAAACGGCACCCGAATTAAAACAGTAGTTTAGCGATTGCTATACATTTGTTCGTAATATTTCATATAATCTCCGCCGGCGATTTCTGCAACCCAGTCCTGATTTTCCAGGTACCAGCGGATGGTTTTTACAATTCCTTTTTCGAATGGAGTTTCGGGTGTCCAGCCCAGCTCTGTCGAAATTTTGGTCGGATCGATGGCATAACGCTGATCATGACCCAGACGGTCTTTTACGAAGATAATCAGATCGTCGTTAATCCAGTCGATAGCAATTTCGCCATTGGCATCCATTACCTGTTTTTTCAGCATCAGGCGATAAGCAGGCTGCTCGGTCATTAACTGACGAATGGTCTGAATGGTCAGTTTTACAATCTCGATGTTTTGTTTTTCGTTGTGTCCGCCTACATTGTAAACTTCGCCTGTTCTGCCGCGATGCAATACACAATCGATGGCTTTGCAGTGATCTTCCACATACAACCAGTCGCGCACATTGGTACCGTCGCCATAAACCGGAAGCTGTTTACCTTCGAGAATATTCTTGATAATAAGCGGAATCAGTTTTTCGGGGAAATGATACGGACCGTAATTATTGGAACAACGCGTAATGGTTACCGGCATTTTATACGTTTCCGAATAGGCCTGTACAAACAGATCGGCACTCGTTTTAGAAGCGCTGTACGGACTGCGCGGATCGAGCGGTGTTGTTTCGTGGAAATATCCCGTTTCGCCCAGACTGCCGTAAACCTCATCGGTAGAAACCTGATGGAAACGAACGCCTTCAATCCATGTCGGATAGCCGTTTTCATCTTTTCCCGTTACCCAGGCTCTGCGAGCCGCATCCAGCAGATTTTGCGTGCCGAGAATATTGGTTTGCAGGAATAATTGCGGATTTTCGATGCTGCGATCCACATGACTTTCGGCAGCAAAGTTTACCACATAATCAAATTTATACTTGGCAAACAGCTCATCAGCCAGTTCGCGATCGCAAATATCACCTTTTACAAAAATGCAACGCTCGTTGTCGATATCTCCGGCAATTGTGCCCAGATTTCCCGCATATGTCAGCAAATCCAAAACCACAATTTTGATTTCGGGATATTTGGCCAACATATATTTAATAAAGTTTGCGCCGATAAAACCGGCCGCGCCTGTTACCAGATAGGTTTTCATAGCTTCTATTTATAGATATTAATATACAAAATTTATTTCTGCATCTTTCAGCAAAGGTGCATTCCGGTCTTTATCGGAAAGATTGACCAATGCAGGATCGCTGATTTGCCAGTCGATTCCGATGGCGGGATCGTCAAAACGAAGTCCGCGCTCGTGTGTGGGCGAATAAGGATTATCCACTTTATAGGTAAACACGGCTGTTTCGCTCAACACATGAAATCCGTGGGCAAAACCCTGCGGAATATAAAACTGACGTTTATTTTCGGCCGATAATTCCACCGCCAGATATTTCCCGAATGTGGGCGATCCCTGACGCAAATCAACAGCTACATCGAGCACGCAGCCTTCGATTACACGTACCAGTTTGGCCTGCGCCATCGGACCGAGCTGATAATGCAACCCGCGAAGCACACCTTTCGATGAGCATGATTCATTATCCTGCACAAAATTTACAGGACCGATATGTTTTTCAAATTCCTCCTTTTTCCAGGCCTCCATAAAATAACCCCGCGCATCTTTAAATACTTTAGGTTCAATTATCCATGCACCGGCTATTTCTGTTTCTGTATAGATCATTTTTTTGCTTTTTGATAATAGAAATGCAAAGTAACCGCTTTTTCGGGAGCTGTGCAACTCTTATTAAAAACAAAAAAGGTTGAAAAATATTTGCATAAGTCGTCAGGATGTCCTTTCTTTGCACTCGCAAAAAACAAAACACAAATATTGATCCGGTTCCTTGGATGAGTGGTTTAGTCAGCGGTCTGCAAAACCGTTTACGGCGGTTC
>CAMTPG010000145.1 GCA_947074335.1 uncultured Parabacteroides sp. | reverse complement strand
GCGGCTCTTTTCGGCGGATATTATACCGGCTTTATCGGCATTGATATGCTGACTTATCGCGACGAACAACAACACCTGCATATCCATCCCTGCATCGAAATCAATATGCGATACACCATGGGACTCGTTGCAATCTGTTTACAACAAAAATACATGACACCGCATACCTTCGGATCTTTCCGGATTACATACGAGAAGAAGAAAGGTGAGACCTGGCATAAACACCTCACAATGCAGGAAAACCATCCCCTGCAACTAAAGCAGGGAAAAATAGAAAAGGGATATTTGTCACTCTGCCCCGTGAGCAAAGAGACGCATTATCATTGTTATCTGCTTATTGAGTAATGTAGGTTAAAATCCGTTTTATTTATGATTACGAATATAATTCATAAATTCTTCGCGCGTTTTAGCCTGTTGGAAAACACCGGTAAAATCGGCCGTTGTAGTTTGTGAGTTTTGTTTCTGCACACCACGCATCTGCATGCACATGTGTTGTGCTTCGATCACTACCATTACACCCAGCGGGTTTAATGTATCCTGAATACAATCTTTAATCTGCATCGTCATGCGCTCCTGAATCTGCAGGCGGCGGGCAAAAATATCCACCACGCGCGGCAATTTACTCAACCCGGTAATGTAATGATTCGGAATATAAGCAATGTGCGCTTTGCCGAAGAAGGGCAACATATGATGCTCGCACAAAGAGTAAAAATCAATATTTACAACAGAAACCATCTGTTTGTAATCCTCTTCCTGAAACATAGCCGAACGAAGTACCGCTTCGGGATCTTCGGTATAACCTTTTGTCAGGAACTGCATGGCTTTGGCAACTCGTTGTGGTGTTTTGATCAGACCTTCGCGGTTTGGATCTTCACCCAGCAAATTAATAATTCCTTTATAATGATCTGCAAGCGCATCGCGATCCTGCAAGATCTTTTCGTTTACCTCTTCAATCATTTTGAGTTATATTTGGCGAAAAACTTTTTCTTTCTGGTTCGTTAATACAATGGAATCTTTACCTCTTCGCGCACAATAATCATCTCTTTGCGATAATCGGGAAGAGCATCCATCAGCAGGCGTTGCATATGATACGCCTCTTCGTGCGTACGAAAATCGCCCACACGCAATCTCCAAAACGGAGCATTATAAGTTACATAAGTAGGCACATGCGGAAAAAGCTCTTTAATCTCTTTCTCTTTCCGGAAGGCTTCATCTTTGGAAACACGCTGATTATTCCCAGAAAACACCTGTGTTCGATAGCCCTGAACTTTCAGAAATGCCGTGCTGTCGGTGCGTTCCACCTGATCTCCGTACATATGCACGCCCAATTTATGGCGCAAAGCATCGGGCTGTTTAATGGTAACCCGGCCTTTCCCCGGCTGCGTCGTTTGAAGTGCATCGATAATCGTAATCACCTGTTCCTCCTGCACAGTCTGGGCAGACAACGAACCGGCGATCAACAGCAAACCACAAAATATTATACAGAATAATCTTCTCATAAATGTATGTTAGCGTGAAAAATGGGCGGAATAAGTTCCGCCCGTTTATTAGATATCTTTGGATTATTTATCGAAAGCTTCGATAATCGGCATAAATTTATCTACTGCCAAAGAAGCGCCACCGATCAAACCGCCGTCAACGTTCGGTTTAGAGAACAATTCTTTTGCATTAGAGCCGTTGCAGCTGCCACCATACAGGATAGTGCAGTCATCAGCAACTGTTTCGCCATATTTGGCAGCCAGTGTTGCGCGGATATGAGCGTGGATCTCTTCAGCCTGTTCTGCAGAAGCAGTTTTACCTGTACCGATAGCCCAAACCGGTTCGTAAGCCAATACGATTTTACCAAATTCTTCGGCAGAAAGGTGGAATAATGATTCTTTGATCTGTGCGTCAACCACTTCGAAGTGTTTGCCGGCTTCTCTTTCTTCCAGCACTTCGCCGATACAGAAGATCGGAGTCAGGTCATTAGCCATAGCCAGTTCTACTTTTGTTTTCAGGATCTCGGGAGTTTCGTGGTAGTAAGCACGACGCTCAGAGTGACCCAGGATCACATATTTAGCACCTGTAGAAGCAACCATAGCAGCCGAAACTTCGCCGGTATAAGCACCTGAAGCTTTATCTGCACAGTTTTCTGCAGAAACACCAATTTTAGTTGTATCGATAGCAGCAGCAATACTTGCCAAATGAGTAAAAGGCACACCAATTACCACATCACAGTTCAACGCTTTGCCTTTCAATGTTTCATTCAATTCTTTTGCCAGGGCAAGACCTTCGGGAAGTGTAGTATTCATCTTCCAGTTGCCTGCAACAATATTCTTTCTCATAATTTCAATAATTAAATATGTAATAAAAAAGTTATTCGGTCGCTAATGGTTTCCGTCTCCGTCGGTTACGAAAAAAATCATACAGCCAAACAAACAACAAAGGTACAGTAAAAGTCAATAGGTTGGTAACAAGCCATCCATCTTCTTGATTTTTTACGTTACTTTCTGTTAATATCGGCGTAAATCGGTCTTCCGCATCCTCTTCGGCGGGGAAATCATTATAATGTATCTTATCAAAAATTGTACCGTTTTTCAGGATTACCAGTCCGGGATTGGAACGAATCATCG
Organism: uncultured Parabacteroides sp.; assembly: GCA_947074335.1. Lineage (GTDB taxonomy): Bacteria > Bacteroidota > Bacteroidia > Bacteroidales > Tannerellaceae > Parabacteroides. The sequence continues at coordinate 4,199 of CAMTPG010000145.1, read as the reverse complement.
TTTTCAGCAAAATCTCGTCGCCCATCAGGAAAGGATATTCGGCACCGGTGAAATCGCGCCAGTTCTCAATCTCGTCGGATGAAGAGCCGGTGATGCCCCAGAAAGGGATCTGATTTTTCAGGGTAAATTCGTAGATGCCGTTGATTTCGTCTACCACATCTCCGTTGGCCGTTTCAAGTTTCGGGGCTATCAGCATAAATACGAAGCCGGTATCTGATAGCAGAATCTCGCCGATATCTTCGCCGAAACCGGTATAGAGATTAAAAGCCTCCACTTTCGGGGTAAATCCCTTTTTCAGCAGGCGAAGTTTAGACTCCACGAAAGTCCATTCCGGATCATCGGCCGGATAATCGTCGATGCTGAAGGTTTGTTGTTTGCCATCCTTCTCGTATACAAAGAGATATTCGTATTCGTCGGCCTCGGCATCATCGGGCACTGCCATCAGTTCGGGGATATCGGCTCCTTTTTTAAACGGCCGGAAATCGATGAGCGGCAGATGGGCATAATTGTAATAGCCGAAACCGAGGGCATAGAGATAGGCAAAAAGCGGCACAAACCAATACACGCGGTAGGTATAACAGGCAAAAAGACGCCGGTTAAACTTCAGGGTTACTATAGAAGCCGCCAGCAGAACTACATTTTTGAAAAAGGTTTCCCAGTTAGAAATCACCAGTGCATCGCCGAAGCAACCGCAATCGGATACCGGATTAAAAAGGGCCAGATAGAGTGTGAGTGGCGTAAACATAATCATAAACACCAATACCAAAAACGTGGTATAGCGCCGGTATACACCGAGCAACATACATACGCCAAGAGTAAACTCGAGTGCGGCCAGGCAAAATGAGAAAGGAACTGACAGATCCTGTATGGATTGCAACCCGAAGGAGGCCAGATAATCGATAATCTTGATCGCTCCACCCATGGGATCGATCAGCTTCACAAAACCGGAAAAGATAAAAACGACTCCCAGCAGAACCCGGCAGCATTCGGCAAGTATTTTGACAAACAGCGTTTTTCCCTTCATACTCTCAGATTTGATATTATTCGCCGTACTCTAATTTGATCAGACCGAAAAGAGCGTAATTCACCATATCCATGTAGTTGGCGTCGATGCCTTCGGAGACGAGTGTTTTGCCATTATGACTCTCGATTTGCTTGGTGCGGTAGATTTTCATCAGAATCAGATCGGTATACGAACTGATACGCATGCTGCGCCAGGCCTCATCGTAGTCGTGATTTTTGGCATACATCAGCTCTTTGGTTTGCTGCATATATTCATCGTAAAGGGCAAGCGCTTCATCGGCCGTCATATCGGTGGTATCCGAAAATCCTTTGGCCAGCTGAATCAGTCCGATAATACCATAATTTACAATGGCAATAAATTCGGGCAGAATCCCCTCACCCACTTTGCTTACTCCTTTTATTTCGAGACTGCGGATACGATTGGCCTTAATAAAAATCTGATCCGTAATCGATTGCGGACGCATAATACGCCAAGACGGACCATAATCTTTCAGTTTCTTTTCGAATAAATCGCGGCACTGGGCAATTACATGCTCAAATTGTTGTATCGTATCAGCCATATCTCTTGCTTTATATTATCGGCAAAAATAGCTAAAAAAGACCGATTTCCGAATAGAAAAGGATTTAAATCGTATATCAATTCCCATAGCGAATTTCCGAAAAGAGAGTAACTGTTTTTCGAAACGATGCACATAGCATAACATTCGCGATACAGGAGCTTCCGAGGCCGACTGCAGTCAACCCGGTAAACCGTTGCATGGAAAATAACAGAGAAATACTGTCGGGGGAAAAAAAATTCAACCCATTTGTAGTCAGCCGAACAGTATTAGTCCGACGGAATGCAGGATTTGAAAAAACGATGTAAAAGAAAGAGCGCCCGATGCAGAAGCACCGGACGCTCTTTTTATAAGTTCGTTTTACTACGGATTTCTTTTTATGAGCAACGCAGTGAGCGACCCAGTTTCAACACCGTATTGCGTGTTATGCCGTTCAACTCACATAATTTAGAAACAGAAGTACCGTATTTAGAGGCAATTTTACTCAATGAATCGCCCTGTTTTACGCGGTGATAAACCGGCTCGGAAGCATCATTGCCCGCTTCGGCCTGAACAGAAGCTACTGCTGCAGCATCTGCCTGAACAGTTGTTTTAGCCGGTTGAGCCGTCGGAGTTTTAACCGGTGAAGCCGAAGGTGCGGGAGTTACTGCCGTACCACCACCTGCCGAACAGCGGATAGATTGTCCGATACGAAGTGTAGAGGTTGCTTTTAATCCGTTCAAACGGCAAAGCTCATTCACCGACGTGCCGTACATACGTGCAATCTTACCCAGTGTATCGCCCGATTTTACACGGTGAAATACCATCTGATCTGTCGATGAGGTGTAAATATTACTCTTACGTCCGTTGATTTTTATATTTTTAAATGTGTAGGTATCCAGGTGCGGTGTACCATTCGAGAAATCAATAATTTCGGCCGGATTGATGGCCTGTCCCAGAAAACGGGTTTCGAAATGCAGATGCGATCCGGTAGAACGACCTGTATTACCGCCTAATCCGATCGGTTCGCCGGCACGGATAATCTGATCGGTATTAACCAGAACTTTCGATAGATGACCGTAAACTGTTTCCAGACCGTTCGGGTGACGAATCACAACATAGTGTCCGTAACCTTTAGCTTCGTAGCTTTTTATACGGATTCGTCCGTCGAAAGCAGCTACGATTGTATCTGTTTTCAATACTTTCAAATCGATACCTTTATGCATACGGCGGCGGCGCGGACCGTACTTAGAGGTAACGCGTGCCATCGAATCTATCTTAATCGGATAGATAAATGAGGTACAGTCAATATCAAAGGAATCAGGAAAGTTTACACCGATTTTTCCTCTGAAAGGGTCAACAAACTGGTTTTCCCAGTGCGATCCGTACAATTCGTCAGCCGGAAACAGGAGTTCCTCCATGCTCAAAACTGCTTTCTCATTAATAGCGGCTAATTCTTTCAACTCCATGTCTTTGCGGATCGAAATCCGGTCTGCCATTAATTCCGAAACCTGATCATCCATTTTTTTGATCTGGATTACCTGTTTAGGTTCGTTATTCTTTCCTTCTTGTGCGTTAGCTTCTACAGTTGAGAATAAAATTGTAGTACAACAAATAAATAGTAATGCTCTTAAATTCATTATATATTTTTAATCTTTCGATTAGTTTATCTATAAGTAGTGTAAAATTGATCTCCCGTGATCAACATTATCCTAACAAAGTTCGTTATTTATGATTAGAGGACAAAAATATTGAGCGTTAAATTTTTTCCAAATAAAACAACCTATTTAAACATACATGCACTAACTGCTGTATATCAGATAATTATGCACTTATATGTTGTGCAACATATTAACTAATCATTCCCCAATTTATTGCTTTGGAAAAGAGCATTTTAAGTTTTTCACGTAAAATCCGGTTTTCATCCTTTAACAGTTCAGGATCCTCATCCAGTACGGTTTGTGCCATATCGCGGGCATATTGCAGGATTTGCCCGTCGGCGGCCAGATTCGCGATCTTCAGATTCAGTCCTTCGCCGCTTTGCATGGTACCTTCCAGATCGCCATATCCGCGAAGCCGCAGGTCGGCTTCGGCTATTTCAAAGCCATTGTTACTATTTACCATTATTTCGAGTCGCTTGCGCGTATCGTTACTCAATTTGTAGGAAGAAACCAACACGCAATACGACTGATCGGCACCGCGCCCTACGCGTCCGCGCAGCTGATGAAGCTGCGAAAGCCCGAAGCGCTCGGCACTTTCTATTACCATCACCGAAGCATTGGGCACATTCACGCCCACTTCGATTACGGTTGTGGCCAGTAAAATCTGAGCTTCTCCCGAAATAAAACACTGCATCTGCCTGTCTTTATCGGCCGCCTTCATCTTGCCGTGTACCATACAAACTTTATATTCGGGAAATACTTCCTGAAAAGTTTCGAAACCCTCTTCAAGATTCTTATAATCCAGTTTTTCGTTACCTTCAATTAAAGGATATACCACATAAACCTGCCGTCCGGATTCGATCTCTTTACGCATAAAATCGTAGAGCTGGCCCTTTTTATTATCGTACCGGTGCACGGTTTGAATAGGTTTGCGACCCGGCGGAAGCTCATCGATCACCGAAACATCAAGATCGCCGTA
>CAMTPG010000144.1 GCA_947074335.1 uncultured Parabacteroides sp. | reverse complement strand
TTAAAGTATATTAATCGTAAATGAAAAAACGCATCTTCATCGCCATACAATATCTCGAAATCGGCGGCGCAGAACGCTCACTGATCGGTTTACTCAATGCACTTGATTATTCCAAATACGAGGTGGATCTGTTTGTTTACAGACATACGGGTGAGTTTATGAGCTTTATACCGAAACAGGTTAACTTATTATCTGAAATAAAAAAATACGCAGCTTTAAATCTTCCATTGATTTCTATATTGAAATCCGGATATTGGGATATTGCACTTGGTCGGTTCCAGGCTCGCCAGAAAGCTGCACGATTTTCCCGACAAATCGGAAATGTAGAAAATATTGCCATCTTTCAATATGTGGCTGATGCAACGACACCTTTTTTACCTGCTATTAATCCGGAGATCACGTATGATCTGGCGATTAGCTTCCTGATTCCGCATAATATTGTACGGGATAAGGTAAAAGCCAAAAAGAAACTTGCCTGGATTCATACCGACTATTCATTTGTCCGGCTTGATCAGGAGGTCGAATTACCCGTGTGGAGCGCTTTCGATGGCATTGTCTCTATATCCGATTCGGTAACAACAGGTTTTTTGGAAACATTCCCTTCACTTCAATCTAAAATTATCTTGATTGAAAACATCCTTTCAGCTGCATTTGTACAGCAACAGGCTTTGTTGCCTCTGCCGGTCGCGATGGATAAACCGGGAATCCGTTTATGTACCTTGGCCCGTTTCTCTTTTCCGAAAGCAATAGATCGGGCTGTGTATATTTGCAAACGATTGCGGGATAAAGGAATAAATGTAGTCTGGTATATTGTTGGTTATGGAGGTGATGAGCCTTTAATCCGAAAAGCAATCGACGAATGTGGATTACAGGATTATTTTATCTTGTTGGGGAAACAAACAAATCCCTATCCTTTTATTAAAGCTTGCGATTTCTATATACAGCCATCACGATATGAAGGGAAGGCTGTGACAGTTCGCGAAGCACAGATTTTGGGTAAACCGGTGGTGATTACACGGTTTCCTACTGCCGGTAGTCAGTTGCAGGAGGATGTGGATGGTGTGATTGTCCCTGACGATATAGATGGTGCAGCGGATGGCATTGCAGCCTTTTTACAGGATGAGCAAAAACAACAGGCTATTCGGAGTTATCTGCAAACGCATAGCTATGATAATGAATCAGAAATTACTAAATTAGATGCCTGGTTATGATACATACTTTTTTCATATTTGGGTATAACTTATTACGCATCGGTCTTGGGCATTTGCGTTATGGCAAACAGTTTGGAGTACACCCGTTGCAGCGAATCAGTATGCAATGCCGTATAAAGCTGTTTGGCGGTGGGCAGCTTTCGATCGGAAGAAATACCGACTTAGCTGCCGGTTGCGATTTGCAGGTGCATGATAAAGGCATCCTTTCGATCGGAACAGGTACTTACATGAACCGGTATTGTATGGTTAGTGCCCATTGCAATGTCTACATAGGTAAGAGATGTATGTTTGGTCCGGGAGTGAAAATCTTTGATAACAATCATCGTTTTTCAGCCGGAAAGGGTGTATCTGCTGCACTCTCTTGTGGCAGTATCCGCATAGGTGATGCCTGTTGGATTGCTTCGGATGTAATCATTTTAAAAGGTGCCCAAATAGGAGATCGGTGTGTGATTGGCACGGGTTGTATTATATCAGGGATAGTTCCGGATGATACATTGGTAAAACAGACACAACAATTAAGTTTTTCACCGCTTAAACCGGAACAGGCATGATCCCCAAACGCATCCATTACTGCTGGTTTGGCGGAGCGGCCAAACCCCGTGAAGTACAACAATATATTGCATCCTGGCGTAAGTACTGCCCCGATTACGAAATTAAAGAGTGGAACGAATCCAATTTTGATATCCATTGTAATCGCTATTGCCAGGAGGCTTATGCCAATCGGAAATGGGCTTTTGTCAGCGATGTAGCCCGTGTCTATGCCTTGTATCATGAAGGGGGTATTTATATGGATACGGATGTAGAGGTGATTAAATCGCTTGATCCGTTGTTGCTAAACAAAGCTTTTATAGGCTTCGAAGGAACACAATGGATCGGAACAAATATGATGGGCGCTGTATCCGGGAATCTGTTTTTTAAACAGTTTTTAGAGAACTATGCAGAGCGCTCCTTCCTGAATCCCGATGGCACTCTGATTCAGACAACGAATGTGGAGGAAATCACCCGGATGATGCAGCAGGAATATGCTGTTTGCTTAAATGGGCAGGAACAACAGGCGGGCGATTTTCGGATCTATCCTTCAGATCGCTTTTCACCCTACGATTATCTCAATGGAAAAGTTGCGGTTACCCCCGAGACATATTCAATCCATTGGTTTTCGCAATCGTGGATACCGCGCAGTTCGTTTCTGACAAAGTTATCACAACTCTACCACCGGTTGATCGGTGTAAAAATGAAATAAACAATGCAGGAACCGATCCGAATATTAATGCTTTTTACCATCATGAACCGGGGTGGTGCCGAAACTATGGTAATGAATTATTACCGACAGATTGATCGCACCCGGGTGCAGTTTGATTTTATGGTACACCGTGAGGAGCGGGGAGCTTATGATGATGAGATAGAGGCTCTCGGTGGGCGTATCTATCGGATGTTGCCGTTGCATCCGGCCTTATTTCGGTCTTATAAAAAACAGATACATCAATTTTTTGATCAACATTCCGAATATCGGATTATCCATGGTCATTGCTCTGAATCGGGCTATTTTGTCTATCGCGAAGCGGCGCGACGGGGTATTCCCGTGATTATCGCTCATGCGCACAATTCGCACGCGTTGTTTGATGCAAAATGGTTATTTCGTACTTGGTTTAAACATCGTATGCGTCCCTGTTTAACCGACAGGTTTACCTGCGGTCGGGAATCGGCCGAATGGCTGTTTGGTAAAAAAGGAGCTAAACAGGCTCTGTTACAAAATAATGCGATCGATACAAATGGTTATCAGTTCAATCCGGAATGGAGAAAAAGCATACGAAAAGCGTTGCATATTGCGGATCATATTCGGTTAATCGGGCATGTAGGACGGTTTGATGCGCAAAAGAATCATCAGTTTCTGATCGAAGTGATGGCCAAACTGGTAGCAAAGCATCCGGATTATCGGTTATTGCTTGTAGGAACCGGCGATTTAGAAGCGCGTATCCGCGAAAAAGTGAATCAGATGGGTTTAAATGAGTTTGTTATTTTTGCCGGTACGCGTGCGGATGTACCCTGTATTTTGCAGGCTATGGATCTTTTTCTATTTCCGTCGTTGATGGAAGGCTTATCTTTGTCGATGGTAGAGGCACAATGTGCCGGACTGCCCTGTGTGGTGTCTGATACAATACCGGATGAGGTGAAGATGACCGATTTAGTGGATTTTGTTTCGCTTCAAGCTCCGATAGAATCCTGGTGCCATACCATTGAACAACGCCTGTCTTATCCGCAGGATCGTACAGTTTATGCAGATCAAATCAGACAAGCCGGTTATGATATCCGACAAAATGCCCAATGGTTACAAACCTATTATATACAAAAAATAAATGAAGAATAAGCCCTTATTAACTATATTTACTCCGGCCTATAACAGGGCCAATACATTGCATTTAGGCTACGAAGCGCTGTTGCGACAAACCTGTCAGGATTTTGTCTGGTTGATCATCGATGACGGTTCTGCAGATAATACACGCGAGTTAGTAGAAAAATGGATTGCCGAAAACAAACTGACAATTCGTTATATCCGGCAGGAAAATCAGGGTATGCACGGCGCGCACAATACGGCATATCGGTATATAGAAACCGAACTGAATACCTGCATTGACTCCGATGATTATATGCCGGATGATGCTGTTGAAAAAATTCTGAAATGCTGGCGTGAAAAGGGTTCGGATCGGGTGGCGGGAATCATCGGACTGGATGCGGATTTTTCCGGAAATCTGATCGGGACGGCCTTCCCGAAAGGAGTGAACGAGACAACTCTTGGTGGTTTTTATGCCGGAGGCGGGCGCGGTGATAAAAAGATGGTCTATCGCACGGATGTAATCCGGAATTATCCCGAATATCCTCTGTTTGCCGGCGAAAAATATGTCTCATTGGGTTATAAATATCAGTTAATTGATCAGGATTATAAATTGCTTACCCTGAATGAGGTGTTGGTTTGTGTAGAGTATCGCGCCGATGGATCCAGCCTGAATATGTTCAGGCAATATATACGCAATCCGAAGGGGTTTGCTTTTATCCGAAAGATATCTATGCAGCTTGCTCCTACCACAAAACGGCGATATATTGAAGCGGTACATTATGTTTCAAGTAGTATGATTTTGAAAAACAAACGGTTTATACACGAAACTCCCTGCAAAGTATTGACAGTGCTGGCTCTCTTCCCGGGCTTGTTGTGGTATGGTTATATCCGTTTTAAAACACGCGGGCTATGATTAGTATCATTGTGCCGGTATATAATGTGGCGCCTTACCTGGGGCAGTGTTTAGATTCGCTGATCGGGCAGACTTATCGGGATTTAGAGATTATCTGTGTGAATGACGGCTCTGTGGATGAATCGCCGGCGATTTTGGCGGAGTATGCGGAGCGGGATGAGCGAATACAGATTATCAGCCGATCCAATGCCGGAGTTTCAGCTTCTCGGAATGAGGCTTTAAATGTGGCTAAAGGCGAATGGCTTATGTTTGTGGATAGCGACGACTGGATTGATACCGATACCTGCCGACAGGCTTTGGATGCAGCGCTGACTTATCAGGCAGATCTTGTTATGTGGGCTTATGTGCGAGAATTTCCGAATCGTTCACTTCCTAAATATTACGTAAGTGAGTTGAAAATATGGGATAATACTATTTCTGCACTTCAACGCAGAATGGTTGGCCCTGTAGGTGATGAATTGTCTGCACCGGATACATTAGATGCCTGGGGCACCATCTGGGGGAAACTTTATTCAAGAAAATATATTGATCGGCCTGATCCTATTCGTTTTGTAGATACTGCCTCAATCGGTTCAGCCGAAGATGTTTTATTCAATATTGAATATACGGGAAGAATCCGGAAAGCGGTATATCTCCCTGAAGCCTGGTATCATTATCGTAGGGGAATCCTCTTTTACCCGTAGATTTAAACGAGAATTACCGGAACAATGGGGCTGCTTATATCAAAATATGGAAACAATCATCCGAAAAACACAATTACCGGCTGATTTTTACGTTGCTTTAAATAACCGGATTGTATTAGGTATCATAGGTTTGGGATTGAATGAGCTATTTGCGGATGCTTCCTTTAAAGATATAAATGCCCGCATTTCTCTTTTATTGAATCGTGAAAGATATCGTAGTGCAATGAATACATTTACTTTTAAGCAACTTCCTTTACATTGGTGCTTGTTTTTTCGAATGGCAAATATTCGTTTTGCGCCGGGTGTTACGGGATTATTATGGATTATTAAAAAGATTACGGATTAATGAAAATTGTTTATTGTTTGAATAGTTTGATGTATAATGGTGGAATCGAGAGAACTACAATTTCTAAAGCAAATGCATTAACTGATATTTATAATCATGAAGTTTATATTATTGTAACAGACCATATTGGAGATAGACTAATTCAACCATTATCAGATAAAGTACATTTAATTCATTTAAAAATAGATTATGATTCTATTTCTGAAACATCTGTTATAATGTAATATAAAAAAATGTTTTTAAAGCGTCGTTTGCATAAAGAAAAACTTAGAACTGTACTTCATCATATAAATCCGGATGTAGTCATATCGACGGGAGGATCAGAAAAATTCTTTTTGCCTGATATTAAAGGTAAATGGAAGTTGATTCGAGAAATGCATATGGCTTCAAATTATCGAATTTTATATGCTAAGACAAAAAAAGAGAGATTCATGGCTTCACTTTTAAATAAATGGGAATATAATTTGATTATATCTAAATATGATAAACTTGTTTTGCTAACCAATGAAGATAAATTTTTTAATTGGGGAAATAATCAGAAAATAAAAGTAATACCTAATCCAATCACTATAGAAAAAAAATATAAATCAAATTTGAACAATCATATTATTATCTCTTGTGGCCGTTTAAGTGCTGAGAAAAATTTTAGTTCTTTAATAAGAATATTTCATAAAATAGCAGATAAGGTGCCTGATTGGCAACTTTATATTTACGGATGTGGAGTTTTAGAAAAACAATTGCAAGATGAAATAGATTATTATAAGTTGTCGGATAGAATATTATTAATGGGTTTTACATACGACGTATTTCATGTTATGGAGAATGCCTCGATTTTTGCTCTCACATCCGATTATGAGGGATTTGGTTTAGTATTAGTAGAAGCTATGACTTGTAATTTACCTGTTATATCGTTTGACTGTCCACATGGTCCAAAAAATATAATAAATAATAATATTGATGGTTTTTTAATTGGAGAGAAAGATGAAGAAGAATATGCTAAAAAATTATTATATTTAATTAAAAATAAGGACATGCGCATATTAATGGGTAATAATGCTAAAAATAGTGCGAATAAATTCTCCATGGACAAAATAATGAATAAATGGATCGCCTTATTTAATGAATTACAGAAAAAAATAGATTAATGAAAATAGTTTATTGTTTAAACAGCATCCGGTATTTGGGCGGTATTCAGCGTGTTACAATTCTTAAAGCAAATGCATTGGCCGAGATTCGCGGTAATGAAGTTTGTATATTAGTGACTGACAATAAATCGGGCATTTTGGTAGAACCATTATCCCCCAAAGTTCATTTAATTGATTTGGATATTAATTATTATGAAGATGATTGGCAATCCAAGTTGAAAGTATTAAAAGGTATTATTTATAAGCGGATTTTACTTAAGAGAGCATTAACTAAACAATTAAAATCAATTAATCCGGATATTGTTATTTCTGTTGGGCAAT
>CAMTPG010000143.1 GCA_947074335.1 uncultured Parabacteroides sp. | reverse complement strand
AATTCGATCTATTTTTTTCTGATAATTTCTGATTCGAGACAGAATGAAACCGGATTAGTTATGATTTGCGGAAAGCCAAACCTTAAAAGCTAATGGCTCAAAAGGGACTCTCCGCTCATTTAGATCATCCGTAAAAACCTCAGACTCATTGGTTTCATGCATAATAAAAGGCAAAGAAACCGGTTTTCCATTCAGATTAATCCGGATGTAACCGCTCTATTCATTCTCTTTACAAAAATAGATCGTGATTTTTTGACAGACTTTGTTGTAAAGCTCAATCCATTTTGCCGGGAAGCTCAACATATGTCTGTGTGCCGCCGCGTATATGATTGGCCGGCGAAGAGCCAAATGTCTGCTTATACAATTTAGAAAAATGCGACAGATTCTTAAAGCCGACATCAAAACAGACCTCGGAGATCTTTTTCTGCTGATTCACAATCAGATCGTGCGCCACATCCAGTCGCTTGCGTATCAGCCATTTTTGCGGAGTAAGCTCACTCACCTTCTTAAAATCCCGTTTAAAAGTAGCCAGACTCCGGCCGGTATAATTGGCAATTTCGTCGAGCGTGAGATCATACATATAATTGGCATTCATAAAATCGGGAATATCAATTTTCCAGGGCTCCACAAAATCAAACAGCGAGGCGCAAAGATTCTTATCTGTATTGAGCAGAATATAAATGCCTTCGGTCATCTTCAGTTTCAGCACCTCTTCGGAAGGCTGAATATCCGAATCGAAATAAGGAATGACGGAATCGAACAGACTTTTAATATCGGGCCGTCTGGCAGGAAGCACCGTTATACTTAAGGCATCGCGCTTAGCCTGAGCCGAAATAATATTTTTATCCATGGTATGGTAAAAATCGCGCAGGAAATTGCGGGAGAATTTCAGAACAAACGACTGATAAGGATTTTCTTCCGATGCATATTTCTGAAGCATCACCTGATTATCGCGACGGATAAAAGCACAATCGCCGGCTTTGAGGCGCGTAATCACCCCTTTTTCAGCAAGTTCGAGCTCACCCGATTGCAGATAGATTAAGGTATGCTCTTTGTTGGCATGCGAACATTGTCTGTCGTCAGTAAAATAACTGGCGATAAAAACATGTGCTAAATCAAGGATTTTTAGTTGTTCCATACTTAAGTGTGTGCGGATGAATATCCGCAAAGATAATAATCCTTTGCAAAAAGGCACAAAAAAAGATCAAACCCGACATATAATACTATATATACAGTGTATGATCCTGAAAAAAAGGCACAAAAAAAAGGGCCAAACCCGCACAATTGCGTTGTTTGTCTCCCTCAGTCCCTGCTCTCACCGTCTTAAAAAGACGACGGTAAGAGACTACATCAATAAATACTCACACTACGGTGTGATTAGTGCTTAACCTCTTCGCTCATTTGATCTGTTAAACGACGTATGTCTGCATTAATGCGTTGACACATTGAACCGTTTCCCATCGCCTGATAACGTTCGGCCTGATAGCGTAACATAGCTATCGCACGTAAGCTTTTTTCATTTTCTCTCATCATAAATTTTCTCATTTTAAATGTTCTCCGCTCCCGGAGAACCATTAGTAGTTGTAAACCTAAATATCTTTTTCTTTCTTTTTGTACTGCAAAGATAAGCAGAATATTTGGTTTTTATGCTGTACAACATAAAAAAATGCGAGATTTTCGGAAAATTTAAGAATTGGAAAGTGATTTTTAGCTTTTTCAGATCACATTAAAATGCTTCAAAGCGTTATAAATGCCGTTATTATCTACGCTATCCGTAACATAATCAGCACTTTGCATCACGCGCTCGGCTGCATTACCCATAGCTACGCCTGTTCCGGCATGTTTGAGCATCTGCATATCGTTTCCGCCATCGCCAAAAGCCATACATTCATCGAGGCGGATGTGGAAATGTGCCAGCATTTTGTCGATACCCACACTTTTACTGCTGCCTTCGGGTACTACATCGGCAAAAAGCGGATTCCAACGGGTGGCTTCGCAATGTGAGAGGATCTTCATAATCTTGTTTTCTTCGTCGGCTGTGAAGAAAGAGATCAACTGATAGATGGTTTTACCACGCATCGATTCGATAGGACGAATGGGCGGCGCGGGGAAATTCAGTAATTTAAAAACATCGCGAACCGACTGATCCATATAATTCATCGAAATGCCATGCTCTTCGACAAAAGCACAGGGAAAAGGCTTTTCGGTTTCCATATAATGCAGCAAATTAACGATGTCTTTATCGGGAATACTCTTTTTATACAAAACATCATGGCGACCTGCCGTAACATAGCCGCCATTGAGGGTAATGTATCCGTCGAATTCCAGATCGCCGAGATTATTGATCGAGTCTATATGTCGTCCGGTAGCAATAAAAACTTTTACGCCTTTCTCCTTCAACAGATCGATGGCCAATTTAGTAGATTCGGGTACCTGATGAGTTTTAAAGCTCACCAGTGTTCCGTCAATATCAAAGAAAACTGCTTTAATCATAAATTATACCTATTATTAAGGTACAAAATTAATGGAAAAAGCGGGAATGGCAAAAATTAAAACTCATCACGCCACGGTCGGGCAGTGCGGAAGTTGGGATTTGCCACTTCACTTTTGATATAATAACGGTATTTTATTTCGCCCATAAAGGTTTCGAGTGTTTCGCGATCTATTTGCTGACTGTAACGCCGGCTTACCTTGGCCAGTTGTCCTTCGGGATCTGAAGTCTTCACCCAGCGGCGTTTCTTCACGATATCCACTTTGCGCGAATGATCCGATTTTTTAAGCAGCGGATACAGTTCGGCGTCGCAGGCCAAAGCATTCAGATTATCGAAAAGCGTATTCATGCAGGCAATGGGTCCGGAGATGTATTCATTTTTATCATTCTTCTTCAAACCGCGGATGAAGATGCCGCCAAATTTACTTTCGGCTTTGATCTTCTCGTTATTGTCGAGTTCGTAGAAACTTTTAAACGTAATGTCGGTGCCGCAATCGTGGAAAAACCATTCGCCCGGTTTGGCATTACGCGGATACGTGGTAGCATCCGGATGAACCAGACAATAATAATATAATTCGACCTCTACAAAGTCGTACCGGTCTGTTCCTTTCTGAATATAATAATCAGCAAACAGCGTAGCAACCAGATCACTGAAACGATTTTCAATATCCTGTGCCGATTGTAAAGCGGATAAATCCAGCAGTTGTTTCAAATCTTCCATAATCATTCTGTTTAATGTATTTTAATCTGTTATTTAGTGAACTATAACTGGCTATTAGTGTATTATAACTGACAGAAAGTTTAATTTGTTTAACAGAAACATTGCAAAATACAGGAATTCGGATAACTATTCATAAGACCATAAATATCATTTATTATAACCGGTTGTTTGAGATGCGCCAACAAATTGCTTTTACAATATTATTATTCATTGAATCTCTTACAGTCGGATTCGCCGCATAAATCGGATCACATAAAAAAAGCGGGAAAGAATCTGCTTCTCTCCCGCTTTCGTATCCTTGTATCAAATCCCGATTATTTCAAACCGCGATTTTTCAATAAAGGTTCAGTGTTCGGTTTTTTACCGCGGAAATTCACATACATATCCATGGCATCGTCGATACCGCCCGGCACCAAAACATACGTACGGAATTTATCGGCTACTTCAGGATTGAAGATATCGCCTGTTTCCACAAATGCTTCGTATGCATCCGAATCCAGCACTTCAGCCCAGATGTAGCTGTAATAACCGGCTGTGTAACCGCCGCCCATAGTGTGGTTGAAGTAAGTAGTGCGATAACGCGAAGGAATCTGACGCAATAAACCGCGACGGCCCAGTGTCTGATCTTCGAATACCATCACATCCAGATCTTCAGGTACTTCGTTCAGTACATGATAATCCATATCCAGTAACGAAGCAGCCAGATATTCGGTTGTGGCAAAGCCCTGACCATATTTGCCGCTCTTGTCTAATTTCTCGATCAGTTCAACCGGCATCACTTCGCCTGTCTGATAATGTTTGGCATAAACTTTCAGCACTTCGGGTTCGAATACCCAGTGTTCCATGATCTGCGAAGGCAATTCAACGAAATCGCGCGGAACACCGCCTACGCCGCTGTAATTAACATCTCTGAAGAGACTGTGCAGGCCGTGACCAAATTCGTGGAATAAAGTTTCTGTTTCGTCGGCACTCAGCAAAGCAGGCTGGCCGTCGGCCGGCGGTGTGAAGTTACAAACGATAGTAACTACCGGACCAACACGTTCGCCCTCTTTGTAGGATTGCGGGCGATATGAGCCGCACCATGCGCCGCCACGTTTGCTGGCACGCGGGAAGAAATCGAAATAGATAACGCCCAGCGGTGTGCCGTCAGCCTCTTTACATTCGAAAGCCATGGCTTCTGCATATGGAAGCGGGATATTTTTGATCGGTGTAAAAGTGATGCCATACAGCTTGTTAGCCACATAGAATGCACCCTGCAACACATTATTCAGTTCCAGATACGGACGCACCTGATTCTCGTCGAGATCAAACTTCGATTTTTTGGCTTTCTCGAAGTAGTAACGCCAGTCCCAGCCTTCAGCCTCGAAGCTGCCGCCGTCTTTCTTGATTTCTGCATTGATATCTTTCAGCTCATCTGTTGCTTTAGCTAATGCCGGAGCCCAAAGTTCGTTCAGCAGGTCATATACTTCCTGCGGATTTTTAGCCATACGATCTTCGAGTACAAACTCTGCATAGTTATTATAGCCCATCAATTTCGCTTTCTCGTTGCGTTTGGCAACCAAAGTAGCTACTACTTCTTTGTTGTTGGCATCGTTATCGTTGTTGCCGCGGTTGATATAACCTTTGAAGATTTTTTCGCGCAGGTCACGATTATCGGCATACTGCAGGAACGGCATTACGCTCGGATTCTGCAATGTGAAAAGCCATTTGCCCGGCATGCCTGCTTTGTCGGCTGCTTTAGCGGCATTGGCAATCAGCGATTCGGGCAATCCGGCCAGATCCGCTTTGTTATCAATCACCAGCTGGAAGGCATTGGTTTCTTTCAGCATATTCTGACCGAAAGTAAGCTGCAACATGGCAATCTCGCTGTTCAGTTCGCGCAATTTGGCCTGATCGGCTTCGCTCAGGTTGGCACCGCCGCGTACAAAGCTTTTATAGGTTTCGTCGAGTAATTTCTTCTGTTCTTTGTTCAGATTAAATTTCTCCTGATTATCATATACCTCTTTTACACGGGCAAACAACATCGGATTCAGACGGATGTCGTCATTGTGTTTCGACATGATCGGCGAGAGTTCGCGGCTCAGCGCCTCCATCTCGTCGTTGGTATTCACGCTGTTTTGTCCGAAAAATACCAGACTTACTTTGCGCAATAACTGACCGCTCTGATCGAGGGCAACAATTGTGTTCTCGAAATCAGGCATCGAACGCTGATTGGTGATCGCGTTGATTTCCTGTTTCTGTTCTTCCATACCCTGCATAAATGCGGGTTTGTAATCTTCGATAGTGATTTCTTCGAACGGAGGAACGCCATACGGTGTATTATACTCCGAAAGGAAAGGATTACCTTTGTTTCCTTCTTTAACCGAGGAACCGCAGGCTGTTAACATCACGGCTAAACCAGCTGCAATAATTGTACTCTTCATTCTTTCTTTACTTTTATATGATAAAACTAAGTTTGTTACGATCAGTAGCTTCAGTCTTTATATTAATTAAGTTTGCATTTTGCAAATATAAATAAAAAATCACTATAATTGCATTTATCTAAATAAAAAGGAGGAAACGATTATGAACCGTATTTGTAATCTTTTTGGCATTAAATATCCCGTTATTCAGGGCGGAATGGTTTGGTGCAGTGGCTGGCGACTGGTAACGGCAGTGAGCAACGCCGGCGGTTTAGGCCTGTTGGGTGCCGGATCCATGCATCCCGAAATGTTGCAGGCGCAAATTGAGAAATGCCGTTCGGTAACGGATAAACCCTTTGGTGTGAATGTGCCGTTGATGTATCCCGAGATCGACCGGCTGATGCAACTCATCATTGATCAGAAGATAAAGATTGTATTTACTTCGGGCGGTAATCCGAAACTTTGGACACAGAAACTGAAAGACAACGGCATCACCGTGGCACATGTGGTAAGCAGTTCCAAATTTGCCCAAAAATGTGTGGAGGCCGGTGTGGATGCCATTGTAGCCGAAGGTTTTGAAGCCGGCGGCCACGACGGACGTGAAGAAACAACTACCATGTCGCTGATTCCTCCCGTGCGCCAAATCACCGATCTGCCGCTTATGGCAGCCGGCGGCATCGGTAGCGGAGAAGCTATGCTGGCTGCATTCGCACTCGGTGCCGATGGTGTACAGATCGGCACACGCTTTGCACTGACTCAGGAAAGCTCGGGGCATGATAATTATAAAAACCTCTGTCTCACACTCGAAGAGGGCGATACCAAATTGATGCTGAAGAAGGTGATGCCCACGCGACTGGCAAAAAGTGCCTATGCCTCACTCATTCAGGCCGCCGAAGATCGTGGTGCCTCGCCCGATGAGCTGTTGGCCATCCGCGGAAAAGGACGCGCAAAAAAAGGTATGCTCGAAGGTGATCTGGAAAACGGTGAACTCGAAATCGGACAGATTGCGGCCCAGTTTCGCACACAGCAATCTGTAGCCGATGTGATGCAGTCGATCATCGGCGGATTCCGTGACGGATTAACCCGACTCGATCAGCAGGTGGCTGATGTGTTTGGTACAAATCAGTAACCGATATAATTCCTTACTCTTATAATCCGATTATTATCAGGATATGCTGACAGCTTTACGTGATAATCCGACGGCCTGTTACCGGTTTCGGATTATCACGATATTAGTGATCGTATTGCTTCACAAACGATATTTATACAATTCGGCAAGTATCTTCTGATACTCATTCTGCAATTGGCTGTAGTTCTGCAAACTATCGTACAGCGTAGATACATCCACAAAATAGGCAATCATCGAGAT
>CAMTPG010000142.1 GCA_947074335.1 uncultured Parabacteroides sp. | reverse complement strand
CCAGTCTGTAACCGAAATCGGTTCCACACTAAACATCTCGCCGCCGAATGTTACAATCAGAATCTGGCCTACAAGAATCAACAACGCGATCAGCATAAAACTTTTACTTTCGCGAAGTCGGGCAAAAGCCGAGCGATGCTCCATAAATGCTTTTGCATTAAACATATTCCAGAACTGAAGCATTACGAAGAAGCTAAAGAAAAATGACATCTCGCTGCGACTCAGTCCGTCTGATACCTGCAAGAACAACAATAAGCCAATCAGCACTGCCACGAAAACCAGTCCGACACCGAAAATCATAAACGTCATGCTGCGCGAAATAATAAAGTCGCCGTTTTTACCACTGCGCCGCGGTCTGTCCAGCATCACATTTTTATTGGGAGGCAACGACGCCAGTGCGCCTGCAGCAAACGTATCCATAATCAGATTCACCCACAGCATTTGTGTAATGGTAAGCGGCGATTCAGTACCCAGCAGCGAACCAATCAGAACAATCAGACAGGCCGCCACATTAATGGTAAGCTGGAAAAGCAGGAACTTCTGTATATTGCGATACAGCGAACGTCCCCACATCACCGCCTGCGTAATACTGCCGAAAGAGTTGTCAATAATCGTAATATCACTGGCCTCTTTCGCCACCGAAGTGCCGTCGCCCATCGATAAGCCCACCTGTGCCGCTTTCAGTGCCGGCGCATCATTTGTACCGTCGCCCGTTACAGCCACAACGGCATCATGCTGTTGCAAAAGTTGCACCAGTCGCTGTTTGTCGGTCGGTCGTGCGCGACACATAATCTTCAAATCCATCACCAGTTTCGAAGCTACATCATCAGGCAGCGCTTCAAAAGCAGGGCCGGTGATGATATGATCCGTATTCTCATCCTCTGCAGTCCAGATGCCGATCTGGCGACCGATCTCTTTGGCCGTGCCCGGTGTGTCGCCCGTTACAATCTTAACGGCAATGCCTGCATGCAGACAATTCTGAACCGCTTCGGGCACATCCGAACGAACCGGATCAGAGATCGCCACAATACCCAGATAAGTTAAATCGTTATAAGTCAGTTTTCCGTCCGCAAAACAACTTTCGGCCGTTTCGCCGGTCTCCAGCAGCCGGTAAGCAAAGCCCAGCGTACGCATGGCCTGATTTTGATAATTCAGCAACTGCTCTTCGATCTGAGGCTGCACCACTTCCACCGGTTTCATGCTTTGATCTGTAGCCACCTCTTTACAATGCGACAGCACAATTTCGGGTGCACCCTTTACATAAAGTACCGGTTTATTGAAAAAGGCCGACTGCACCACGGTTGCCATATATTTGCGTTCGGTCGAGAAGGTAAGTTGTTCCAACACCGGCGCCGCATCGCGCAACGCCTGATAATCCTGCTGCTGTTCGTCCAGCCAAAGCAGTAAAGCCGCCTCGGTAGGATTTCCCATTGTTTTTATCTGCGGTTCCGATTTATCCAGAAAAGCCGTAGTATTTACCGCAATGCCCTCTTCGATCAGACGGCTCAGTTCCGATTCGGAAAGCTGCTGATCCGGCAGATTATAAAAACGTGTCTGAAACACCTGCATCTGATTTTGCGTCAGTGTACCCGTTTTATCCGTACAGATCACTGTCGTGGCGCCCATGGTTTCGCAGGCATGCATTTTGCGTACCAGATTATTGGTTTTCAGCATCCGGTTCATGCTCAGAGCCAGACTCAACGTAACACTCATGGGCAATCCTTCAGGAACCGAAACCACAATCAATGTTACCGCGATCATAAATATATTGAGCACATGCGATAAAATATTCATCACCGAGAGATCGGGCGAAGTCATAAAGAATTTCACCAGCAGCGTCACAAAAGTAAGTGCCGCAATCGAATAACCCGCTTTGCTGATCACCTTAGCCAAACCCGCCAGCTGCATCTGCAGCGGTGTATCTATATTATTATCAATTTGCGATCCTTCGTAAACCTTGCCGTAACCCGTTTCATCGCCCACTTTGTCTACACGCATAACGCCGTGTCCGTCTACTACCGTTGTGCCGCGCATCACCTGATTCGAAGCATACGTAGCCTCTTCATCAAAATGCGCTTTATCGGTTGTTTTATGGATCAGCGGTTCGCCTGTCAGTGTCGATTCATTGATTTGCAAAGAGACCGCTTCGAGCAGTAATCCGTCGGCCGGCACCTCTTCGCCCGTGCCCAGCACCACAATATCGCCAACAACAACCTCTTTGCGGGGAATTTCATGGATATGACTGTCGCGAATCACCTTTACCAGAATATCATCATTTACCTGATTCAGCACATCAAATGCCCGGTTGGCTTTCACTTCAAAGAAGAAACCCACACACGAGGCCAGTAATATTGCCACAAAGATACCGATAGGTTCCAGAAAAGCCGTAAACCCCTGATTCTGCGGACCCCAGCAGTGAATACCCGCAATTACCATGGCCAAAGCCCAGGCTACTAAAAGAATCCGGATAATCGGATCGTCGAATTTCTCAACAAACTGACTCCAGAGCGAAGCTTTCTCGGGCGGCGTTAAAATATTCTCTCCATGCAGTCGTCTGCTTTCTGAAACTTCCGGCTGAGTCAAACCGGTGTATCGCTGTTTATTTTCCATGAATAAGTTGTTTCATTGTGTAAATAACAAAGAAATAGCAAATATCGGAAAGATGCGCGAGATTCACAAACATTAAAGAACAGCATTGCGAGCGTTCATCCTTTGTCATTACTAAAACTATTCAGTCCTATGTCACCGTTCAAATTCCGCATTAACAAATCGTTTTGTCCTAACTTTCCGAAATATATCGTTTTAATCCCGTAAATATGAGTATCTTTGCAGCCGAATATATAAACGCTGCTTATCAACTATGAAATTATTGCTATCTCTGCCGGTCGTTTTGTTTCTTTTATTTTACGCCTGCACTTCCCGACAATCCGATAATACGCTGCTTGATCAGGCCGAGAACCTGATGTCGCAACACCCTGACAGCGCATTAACGCTATTGCAATCCGTCAGCGATCCGCAGCAAATGTCAGCGTCCGAATATGCTTTATGGTGTCTGCTTCTCACCCAGGCGCAGGATAAATGTTATATCCCGCATACATCCGATTCTTTAATCAATCAGTCTGTTCAATATTTTGAAAATACAACCGACCGTTTGCATTATGGCACAGCCCTTTATTATAAAGCAAGAATCTGTCAGGATTTAAGACAGCGCGAAGAGGCCGTGGCCTGTTTTTTGAAGGCAAAAGATGAGCTTGAACCCCTGAAAGAATACAAGACTTTGTTTTTAATTGCAACCCATTTAGGATCCTTGTATGCTTACCAGAAAATGCCGGTCGAAGCCATGGATGTATATCAGGATGCTTATCAGTATGCAATATTAAATAACGACAGCAGTTCCATCTCATTCGGATTATCTTTTATCGGACGCGTGCATGGTTTAAATAATGACTGGAACCAATCGATCGAAAGTTACGATAATGCGATCCGTCTGGCAACAGCCATTCAGGATACATTTGCCTTACGTCTGGCCTTAAATGAACAAATATCAGCTTATTCACGTATGGGTAAACTGGATGAGGTGATAACCAATTATAAACGACTCGACAGCATAGCCAATAAAGGTACCGAATCCGATATTTATACCTCAAATCTCAGGATAGGCAATTTATATCGTATGCAAAACCAGCCCGATCAGGCCATTCCCTATTTAGAAAATGCATTGCAAAGCACTATGCTGCGAACTCTGCAGGGTGCTAATCAAAGTCTTTCGTATATTTACGAATCGCAGGGAGATTATAAAAAGGCTTTAGCCTTTCAGAAGCAATTTCAGCATTATAAGGATTCGATTGCCAATGAAAAGTATCAGCAATCTTTACAGGAACTCAATAAAAAATACGAAACCGAAAAGTTGCAGAATATCAATTCGGAATTAAACTGGAAAAGAAAACAAAATCTTTTTCTGTTCATTATTGTATCCTTATTACTGGTGATTATTATCTATTATTTTAATGTATTAATCATCCGGAAAAATAAGAAATTATTTATCATGGAGCAGGAGGTTGAAAATTATAAATGGCATATAGAAAAAAACAGAAAAATAATCGAAGACAATGCCGGCCGTATTACACAACTTTCTAAAGAGATTGAAAAAATAAAAACAGATAAAAATCATGCAGTTTCAGAGAAATACCTGGAGTTAATCGCTCTGAAAGAGCAGTTATTGTCTCGCAATAAAGAACTGACCCGACAAAACAGGATGTATAACGGCGAATTAGAAAAACTAAAAACCACATCTGTTTCAGCGTTGCAAAAAGCCGAATCAGGTTCTACATTTCTTCTTCGTTTAAGAAACAATCCTGTTATATTATATGATGCCGACTGGGATGAGATAAAGATCGCACTCAATGCCGTGGATCCCGATTTTTTAACTCGTCTGTCGGAACTGCATCCCGATCTCACAGCCGATGATATCAAATATTGCTGCCTGTTTAAACTCAGATTCAGCAGCGCCGATATTACAACGCTCATGAATGTGCAGTCTGCAACCGTAAGCAAACGTAAACTCAGAATCAGAAGTCATCTGAATCCAGATCTGCTGAATAATCAGTCGCTCGATGATTATTTACGCTCATTTTAAGGGCAATTTATTTTGATTGTCCATATAATGGCGGTTATTTGTTTATATATCTGTCAGATCTATAAACAAATAACTTTTGTGTGATTTTTCGAAATTGTCTGTCCGAAAAAAGCAGCAATTGATATTTAATTTATAATTTTGTTGAGAAACCATAAATATAAAACGAGATACAAAACAGTATCAGTTTTTTGTTTCGAAAGTTGTTTATCCGGACTCTGAAAATGTCTGATAACTTATTCGATGGCGAGAGATTTAATCTGTAGAAAACAAAACAACAAAATAAATACATTATGAAAGCTATAACATGGATTAAACCGGCTTTTCTTTTATTTACACCGTTTTTATTTTCAGCCTGTACAGACGATCAGTCTGTATTGACAAATGATGAATTGTCTCAAATTATTCAGACTGATCGCACGGCAAACGGCTATGTGGAATGGGATAATGTGTCATCGTTGGATTATAAATCCGAAAACGATGAAATTAAAAGCAATATTCCGATACCCTGGGCTCCAGGCAGTTCAGCTTCGCTCGGTGTTCCTTACGAATGGATTGATTTGCAGATGGATGATCCTGATCCCAAAAAAAGGATGTATTCCAAAGAAAACGGCTGGAATCTGGTTCTTTCCAACCTCATGGATAAAACCCAAATCAATAAATACATCGCACTTTATAACCGGAATACCGGCATGATGCGTTTATTTTTCTTTGGCAGAGAATGGATTCAGCCCGTCAATTCGACTGTTTATGTCGGACTGGGCATAAAAGGCTCCTCTTCTTTATTCAACTTTGCTTTTACCAAACCCAAAGCAATTAATCAGCGGCAGAATGATCCGTCGGCCTTTTTTGCTCCGATTGCCCGCGTAAGCGCCGACTTTTCTGTTTATGGCACCGGATATATGCGCTATCAATGGTACGGAATCGAGATGGAATGTGCCTACGATCCGAATATGATACCCGATAATCAGTTAATCGCCAGGATTTTTGGTGCAAATACTTCAATAGATTCAGAATCTGTGCACATACTCGATTATCCGTATGGCGAAATTCAGACAGCCTGGTCTGATAATCCCCGCCTCGAATTTAATGTGCCGCAAAATAGCGGAAGCGCGAAAAACAGTCAGCTCTGCCTCTCTTTCGAAACGCAAAAACAGAAACTGGCCGATCAGCTGGAAACTGAAATCGGCAACGGTCATACCTTTTACAAATCAATCTGGGATAATCTGGTAAACAGCTGCGATGCAATCACATCGAATCCGGTAAAAGCGGGCATCGAATCCCTGTTTAATCAAGACGGTTCGCAAGCTGTCAAAGCGCTCGGGCCGCTCACGCAAAGCATGGCCGGAACCAATACATTTACACACGAAAAAAACAGAAGAACCGATCTGGATTTCCGCTTTAATCTTATCGTTCACGAAACACCTTCGCCGATTATGGCCGGCTGGGAGCGACTCAAACCGATGAATCTGCCCGGATCAGCTGCTCCCGATCAGTTGTTTGCCGAGAAATTAGGCGTATGGAATATTCTTGATTTACCTAAAGTATATGCAGATATGCATGTAACTTCCTATTTTTATCCCAAAACGCTGATTCCCGATGCCACAAAACCGGTTGCCTCGTCGGTTGCTTTCGAATTGCATTTCGAAAATCCCGAATTGTGCATTAATCCGGATATATTGAAGGATTTTCGGATTAAAAATGTAAATTATGATTTTGTCTGTGTGCGTCAAATTGCATACAATACAATGAATCAATTAACTCCTTATGGATTATATGATCATTTACAACTCTATAAACCCGAAGGCGATTTCCTTTTGTTGCAGGAAAGTACACCGACAGATTACACCGCTCTGACATTCGATCCGGCTACATCCTACGAAAACGAATGGAAATCGGTATTAACGCCCGCCTCCGGAAAAATATTCTGTCGTGTTTCGTTCGATCTGGAAGAAAAGAACGGCAATTCGGTACAGTCTTTTTCTAAATACTTTGAAACCCAAAGTGTGAAACGTAATTATTATCACCGCCAAGCCGAGATAGAAAAATAGAACCTGATTTATTTCGGTCATATCCTTTTATGGCAAACGGTTAAATCCTGCAGCCGAAAATCAAAAAAGAATTCAGCTTATTCAGTGTACAGGTAAATCTGTGACACGAGAATAAGCTGAATCTCATTATATCAAAAAGCCCATATCCGGTTGTTTATTGTCTGTTTATTCAAAAACCACTCTTTTTGCTGTCTATGTTTTCGGGATAGTCTGTTTGTTTAACAGACACATATACAGGAATATAAGTATTTTTTATCTGCCCATAGATCGGAAGAGCACACGTCTGAACTCCAGTCACATTCAGAAATCTCGT
>CAMTPG010000141.1 GCA_947074335.1 uncultured Parabacteroides sp. | reverse complement strand
TTTTTAATGTCCCGTTTTCTTTTTTGATAAACAAGATCAGCCATTTTTATTTGATCTGATATTGGAACTTTTATCCTTAAAAATCAGTTATTCTAATACAATATTAAATCCAAAATAACATGGCATTAAAAGAGAAAAGCATTGAGTTACTCAATAAAGGAGTAGCCAAAGAAATTCAAACCGTTTTGCAATATATTTATTTTCAGGCACATTTTGAAGATAAAGGGTATACGCATCTTTCTAATCTGTTCCGTAAAATCGCAATTACCGAAATGGAGCATATCCATATGTTTGCCGATCGTATCATGTTTTTGCGGGGCGATGTAATTATGAAACCCGGAGGCGATATTACTTATCTGAATAAGAAAGATGATATAGTGGATGTAGATATAAAAAATATCCTGGCCATTGCTGCCAAGATGGAAAGTGATACGGTGGATTTATATAATGATTATGCCTCCCAATGTTCGGCAGCCGGCGATTCTACATCGAAACGACTTTTCGAACGTCTGGTTCAAATTGAAGAAGAACATCAGGATACGTTCGATATCGAAGGTGATAACTTTGAACGTTTTGGCATAACTTATCTGGCACTACAGACAATTCAGCGCGTAGATAAAAAAGAAGAGAGTGGTTCAGTTGATGTAGGTATGGAATAGAAAAGATAGTAAGTATTACAAGATTTTTCCGAAATAAATGGAGTTTTTTCAGAAAATTGATGAAGACTTTTCATAAAAAATAAAATTAATCATGAAAGTGTGAGAAGACTAATCAAAGACAAAAAACAATTCATCGGAAAATAGGAGAAGAGCTGCATCCAAAGTGTGAAATGCAGCTCTTTTTTATGGCATAATTTCTGATATAATAAGCGGTTATTCGCTTTGATACAAAATCTTCAACGAGTTTAAACGGTAATTAAATGAGTTGCTGTAATTTATAATGACTTATGGCAACGAAAAAATTATCCATTTGCAGTGGATTATTAAAATCACGTCAGGATTTAATGAAATCTTGTCGTGATTTTATAAAATCCTGTCAGGATTTAAAGGAATCCTGACAGGATTCTAAGATCGGATGCACAGGCAGTGGCTTTTCTATCAGCATATGCATCATTAAAATTGTGGATGTTGTTTTATTCGCCCGGCATCGGCTTTTTATCCCGATCGGAAGGCTTGATAATTAACTGCAAATTACCGTCGTACGAGAAGTAATTCCACACCCAGTTAATAAAAGTAACCACTTTATTTCGTACACCGATCAGCATAATTAAATGAATAAACAACCAGAGCCACCAGGCTGTGCGGCCCGCAAAATGATGATGTTTCAGATCTACAACAGCCCGGTTGCGACCGATTATCGCCATGCTGCCTTTGTCGTAATAACTGAATTTTTTCCATTTTGAAACATCCGGCTGCTTCAGGTTACAAGCCAGATTTACAGCCTGCTGCATGGCTACCTGTGCCAGCTGCGGATCGCCGCGCGGCTTTTCGTCGGTAATCATCAGACAGCAATCGCCGATGGCAAAAATTTCAGGATGATTCTTCAGTCGGTTATATTCGTCTACAAGCAGACGATTGCCCGGTCCGTAATCGGTTTTGTCGAGTCCCGGAAAAACCACACCTTCCACGCCGGCAGTCCAGATCAGTGTTTGTGTATCGATGGAATCGCCCTTATCGGTTGTAACCGTTTTGCCGTCGTAATTCTGAATGTGTGCTCCTAAAATCAGTTCCACACCCAGTTCCTGCAAGAATTGAGCCGATTTGGTGCTGGCATGTTCGCTCATGGAGTGAATAATTTTGCCAGATCCTTCGATAACAATAATCCGCATATCTCGGGAATCTAACCGTTTATATTGTTTCGGGATGATGAATTTTTTAAATTCGCCCAATGCACCCGCAATTTCGGCACCCGCCGGTCCGCCACCACAAATCACAAATGTAAGCAGTTTTTTGCGTACCTCTATATCTGTGCATTCATTGGCCTTTTCGATAGATAACAGGATCTGATCGCGAAGCAGCAAGGCATCCGGCACTGATTTTAAATCGAAACTGTAATCGCGAATGGCATCATTGCCGAAGTAGCGCGAAACAACACCGGTTGCAATCACCAGTTTATCATATGGTATCTGAAAATTTCCTACCTGCACCAGTTGTTTTTCGGTATCTATCGATTTCATCTCTTCGAAACAGAAATGAAAATGAGTAGAATATTTAAACTCTCTCCGGATCGGGAAGCATATTGAGCCTGAATCCAGACCACACGATGCCACCTGATAAAATAAAGGAGAAAATTCATTGTAATTATGTTTATCAATCAAATAAATTTCGTATTCCTCCGTTTTATCAAGATGTTTTGATAACTGTAATCCGGCAAATCCGCAACCTAAAATAACCAGCTTTTTCCGGATGGGCGTTGATATTGTTTCATTCATAATGTTCAATATATATTATTTATATAACAAGATTGGAAGAAAGAGGTTTTTTTCTTCCTCTTTTTCGCTACCTTTATCACAACCTTAAATTCTCATCAATATGGAGGTAGCTTATTTCATCGAAAATTACAGAGCCGCTTTTGGCGAAAAGGCGGAACTTCCGCTTGCATTCTGGTATTCGGATACACCGCTTGCGGAGACCGGAAAAGTAAACGGATGTTTATTCAAAACACTTCATGCATTGCGCGAAGGCAGTTCCGTCAGTCTTTCGCTGGATAACAGCGGTTGCGGCGGGGGTAAATTTTATACCGGTTTTACCGAAATGCCGGCTTTTGTGCCTCAGTTTGTTTCACTGAAAGAACATTACAAACAAACTCCCGAAATGGTGCTCGATTTTGTGGAACAACTCGATGTGCCCGCAGCTTCGGCCGCATTTCTGAATATAACGCGACTGGATAATATCGCCTCTTTCGATTCGGTTGAAGCGCTGATCTTTCTGGCTACACCCGATATTTTGTCGGGATTAGTTACCTGGACCTTGTTTGATACCAACGCACCCGATGCTGTTTCCACGCTGTTTGGTTCAGGCTGTTCGGCCACATTCACCAGTGCGATAAACGAAAATCGTGCCGGAGGCAAACGTACCTTCCTTGGTTTTTTTGATCCTTCGGTTCGCCCGTATGTGGATGCCGGTTTGTTGAGTTTCACGGTTCCGATGTCGCGTTTCCGCGAGATGTACGAAACCATGCCGCAAAGCTGTTTATTTAATACGCATGCCTGGGAAAAGGTAAAAGAGCGAATTAATAATACATAGTAATATTCGAATTGTTCTGTTCCGATTGTTCCAAAACGGGCAGGGAATTGGTTTGATCTTTGTGCGCGATGTGTTGCAAAAGCATCATTGCAAAATGGCACTGGCCACCGGAAAAGATGGTTTAACCCGTTTTACAATCCGGTTTAATACCGCCGAAAAGCGGTCCGCGCATCGAGATTGAATCCTGTCATTTTGGCATAAGATCTGCTTCCGAATGCCTCCGGATCAAGGCTGCTTTTAAACAAGGGATCGCAGTGCAATTTTAATTGCATAACGATGCAATTAAAATTGCATTGCGAAGGAATGATTTTTCCCTTGTTATGTATTGGTATTAAACGGTATCTGAACAAACTGCCATTTTGTCAAAACGAGGAGCTTTCTGTTCCGTTCCCGCGCTCAAAACTTTCGTTTCAAAATACTCACGGCATTCAGAATGGCCAGCAGCGAAACACCCACGTCGGCAAAAACAGCTTCCCAAAGTGTGGCGATGCCGAAGGCGCCGAGTGTCATGATGCCGACTTTTACGCCGATAGCCAGCAGAATATTGGCAATAACAATGCGGCGTGTGGCTTTGGCAATGGCAATGGCTGTCGCTATTTTCGAGGGCTGATCGGTCTGAATCACCACATCGGCCACTTCGATCGCCGCATCCGATCCCATGCCGCCCATCGCTATGCCGATATCGCTCAAAGCCAGCACCGGCGCATCATTGATGCCATCGCCCACAAAAGCTATTCGTCGGGTCGGATCACTTTGCAACCGCTCTATCTGCTTCACTTTGTCTTCGGGCAGCAAATCGCCGTGCGCTTCATCAATATCCAGTTGCGAAGCCACTTCATGCACAAGTGCTGCTTTATCGCCGCTCAGCATAACGGTTCGTGTTATGCCGGCCTGTTTCAGCGCTTTGATGGCGGTTGCAGCATCCTCTTTTACTTCGTCGGCAATCAGTATATAGCCTGCATAATGTTGATCTACAGCCAGAATTACGGTTGTTTCTGCCCGGTTGTCAAGCTGTTTATCGTAATTAATCTGATGCAGCTGCATCAGTTTTCGATTGCCGGCCAACACACGATGCCCGTCTATTTCGCCGGTTATGCCATAACCCGGTTTTTCTTCCACATTTTCAATGCGGAGTTCAGAAATCGGTCCGGCTCCTGCATATTCGGTTATCGCTTTGGCTATCGGATGATTGGAAAAGGATTCGAGTGCTGCTGCATAAGCGGGCAATTGCGGGAAGGCGGGATTTGCCGTGACCATTTCGCGGACTTTAAAAACGCCGCGGGTCAATGTGCCTGTTTTATCGAAAACCACCGTATTTATTTTGGTGAGCATTTCCAGATAATTGGCGCCTTTAAACAGAATGCCTTTGCGCGAAGCGGCTCCGATGCCGCCGAAGTAACTCAGCGGAATGGAAATAACCAGTGCGCAGGGGCAGGAAATAACCAGAAAAACTAATCCGCGGTAAAGCCATTCGTTAAAAACATAATCGGTTGTAAACAGAGCCGGCACACCCACAATTAACAGAGCCAGCAGAAATACAATCGGGGTATAAATATGGGCAAATTTGCGGATAAACAGTTCTGTTTTCGCCTTTCGTGATGTGGCGTTTTGCACCATATCGAGAATGCGCGCCAGCGAACTGTCGGCAAATGCCTTTTCGGTTCTGATTTGAATAACATGATCCAGATTTACCATGCCGGCCAGTACACTTTCGCCTTTGTATGCGGTTCTGGGCACACTTTCGCCGGTTAGTGCCGCGGTGTTAAAACTGGATTTCTCAGAGAGCAGCATGCCGTCGAGCGGTACTTTCTCGCCTGCTTTTACCTGAATAATTTCGCCGGGTTCCACACATTCGGGTGCAACATCGGTTGCTTCTCCGTTGCGCAGCACAGTGGCTTTGTCCGGGCGTAAATCCAGCAGAGCCTTTATGTTCCGACGGGCACGATTCACGGCCGCATCCTGAAACAGTTCGCCGGTCGAATAAAAGAGCATTACGGCAACCGCCTCCGGATATTCGCCGATAAAAAAGGCGCCGAGCGTGGCAATGGCCATCAGGGTAAATTCGTTAAAGAAATCTTTGTGCCGGATTAATGTCCACGATGATTTCAGCACAGGCATCGAAACCGGCAGATAAGATAAAATATACCACGATAAACGCACATAACCGGCGAAGAAGGCCGGTCTGATCCAGAAATCTAACAGCAATCCGGTAGCAAGCATCAGCAGACTTAAAAGGAGCGGAAGATATTGCATCCGGGTGTTTTGATTATCGTGAGTCGCATCGTTCTGGCAACTGCAACTGCAGTAACAAGCTGATCCTTCGGTATGTGATGTGGATGAATGATGATCTGACATATGAATAAGATTATTTATTTGTTTCTGCAAAGATACTTCAAACAAATTGCAACCGGATTGCAAATATTTTCATGTATCTTTGAAATAGATTAAAGCTATTGCAATGGAATACAATGATTATATTCAGCTGTTAAAACAGGTCGATATCCGGCCCACATCCACCCGCATTCTGGTTTTCAAAACCATCAGCCGGATGAAGAATACCTTTAGCATGCATGATGTGGAGCATCTTTTACCCGATATGGATAAATCGAGTATTTTCAGGGCACTTACCCTTTTTCATGAGCATCAGCTCATTCACAGCATCGACGACGGCAGCGGATCGTTGAAATATTGTGTCTGTTCGAATCTGGGTTTTTGTGGGGAAAAAACAGAACATTGTCATTTTTACTGCGAGCAGTGTAAGAAAACATTTTGTCTGGAGAACGACAGCATTCCTGTTATTCCGCTTTCGGATGACTTTGTGATTAATTCCATAAATTATGTAATAAAAGGCATTTGCCCGCCCTGTGTGAAGCATTCGGATGCAGCGGACAAAAAAATCCGGTGAGAAAATTCACCGGATTTTTTGTATCAGACTCTGCAGCATAGTACAATAACAGAAAGAATTTACAGACAATTCTTTTTATATGAATAAGATGTTATATAATAGGGTTTAGTTTCTGTAAACTTGTCATTAAAAACTGTTTGTTTGAAATAAACTCTTTTTCGGTTTAAATAATAGGTTTAATTAAAAGATATCATTTATAAACCGATCTTATCTGAACAATACCTTATCCCGAAATCAGTTTTGTCTGTAATTACTATACTACTTCATTATTCTAAATGCTGCATTATTCTCTATTCAAATAATATTACATTACTCTTTACTCAAAATCTCAAACTGCTCATTGCAATCCTTTTGTAAGCCGGCACGTAACAGTTTGGCTTCGTCGGGCATGCGCTGAACCAGATCTGCATAACGATCTTCGCCATCCAGAAAATCAGGCAATGTGCCGTCGGGTTGTTTGTAATCGAGCGTGAACGGATCTTTTCCCTGTGCAGCCAGATCGGGATTGTAGCGGTAAAGCGGCCAGTAACCGGCACGAACGGCATGTGCCTCTTCAAGCATTGCAGTGCCCATGCCTTTGCGGATGCCGTGATTGATACAAGGACAATAAGCTATTACGATAGACGGACCGTTAAAAGCCTCTGCCTCGCGTAATGCATTGATACATTGCATCATGTTGGCGCCCATGGCCACGCTGGCCACATACACGCTGCCATAAACCATGGCCATACGGCCCAGCTCTTTCCGGTTGGTGCGTTTTCCGCCCGACGAGAATTTGGCAACTGCGCCCATTGGTGTGGCTTTTGATGTTTGTCCGCCTGTATTCGAATAACATTCGGTATCGAGTACAAGCACATTTACATTTTGTC
>CAMTPG010000140.1 GCA_947074335.1 uncultured Parabacteroides sp. | reverse complement strand
ATACCTGCAAATTCGGGATGCATTGTAGGTTCTCCATTACCGGCAAAAGTAATGACATCGGGAGCCGTACCTTCCTGTTGCATAACGCGCAGCTTTTCATCCAATGCCGTACGCACATCGGCACGCTGCGGCATTTTACTTTTTGTTTTGCGTTCTTTATTGAGTCCGCATTCGCAATAGATACAATCGAACGAACACAATTTTCCGTCGGCAGGCAACAGATTGATTCCTAACGAAACACCGAGGCGACGACTGTTGACGGGGCCGAATATAATTTTATCGAACAAAAAAGTTGACATAAGCATACACGTTTACATTGAGTTGCAAATGTAAAAAAAGATTTGTTCCGTGAACTTAAAATTTCCATTGTAAACCCAGATATAAATCTATTTTATGATTTCCATCAATCTGTTCCAGATCCGAACCGATGGTTTCCTGCTCCGGATAGTGTGTCCAGGCCAGTTTTCCCGACAAGGTAAGCCGGTAAGCCGGTTTCCAGCGCATCACCCAGGTAGCACGCACACCTTTGCCGTACAGCATCGGGCGGTAATACTGATAGAGCAGATTCTTTTCGTAAGAGTAGATGCGCGACTGATAATCGTCGGTAGTAAACCAGGCCAGCGACAGATCGGTCTGCAGAGGTAAACGCACCGGATTCCAGCCGCCATACATCGCAATCATCCAGCCATCGTGTTGCTGCGGCTCTTTTTTATATCGGATATAATCGGCCGAAGCCTTCAGATATACGGCCGGAAGCGGTTTCCACAGCAGTTGATAACGGATTTGCTGTTGTTGATAAACCTGTCGGTTGCGGTTTTTATAGCGAATATACGAGGATAAACCTGATATCGGTTGATAATCGAGTTGCACAAGCCATTCAAGTCCGTGAGACGGCTGATCCACACCATACTTCATCCAGGGAAACTTATAATAATCAGCATACGCCGAAACCTGCCAGCCTGCAAAAGGCATAAAACGCAGTCCCATATACAATCCCTGTTCATTCTGAACCGCCGACTGCTGCCCGAAAGCATTGCCAAAAAAGGCCTGATAGCGTTTATCATAATACCTGTACATCATTAATAAAGTGATGTAGGAGACCGGCGTAAGCTGTAATGCATTCAGTGTAGCTGCTGCTCCGTTAGCCGAAAATGCCGTTTCGCCATATAGTGAAAAGTGGCGGTTGGCATATTTATAATCCACACTCAGATTGGTATGCTGATGTCCGCGAAAATAATACAAATTGTAAGGTTTGGCTTCCGGCTGCACTTCAAGTCCTGAAAAGGAATAGTGTACCACTGTGGCACCCAGCGAAAAACCGCCAAACACGCTATGCAAATTGCCGCCGAAGGTATGCATCGGAATCTGCCGCCGTTTCTCACGTTCACGCACCAGCCGGTGCAATCCGTCGGTTTTAAAGGAAAGCACCGAAGAGCTGTCTACTGTACCATCCAGTTTGCGATACGAATAAAATCCGTTAAAAGTAATCGCATGCCAGCCGGCCGTGAAGGCTGCGCCAGTAAAATAGTCCGTTTCGTTAGTCGAATAATGTCGTCTGAATCCGTTAGTACGCCGTTCGGTCTGCGTAATCAGGCTGGTTCGTCCCGGCGTATAATCATGACTGAGCACCAAACCCTGACCAAATGAAGCTTTATAATCGCCGAGTACCACTGTTTTCAACCACTTATTCACAGCTTTCAACTCCAGATGTAATGAATAATAATCATAACCTTTGTGATGTTTATTCCAAAAAGGCTCGCCGGCATCCTTTTCGGCCACTAATCCGAAGCGGATACGCTCATCAAAAGTATAGGCATAGCGCACAGACTGATAAAAAGGTTCGCCCAGGTAGCGTTTATTGGGATAACGCGAGAGTACACTGTCTGGATATGAACGATAACCGGCTTTTTGTTGAAAACAGGTGGCATAGTTTAAAATCAGCTCATTACTACTTCGCTTCAACAGGTTATTGACGGTGACAGGCGGCTTATCAACAACTTCTTCACCAATTCGGATAAAAGGCAGCAACAACTGAATGGTTTCGAAATCAAAATGATCAATCTGCTTCAATTCATACACCGAAACCAGCTTTCCATAGCGATCGCGATAGGAGAGAAGCGCCTCGATCTGCAAATCCGACAGAAAGGGAAGCTGATTCAACTGTTCTTTCGAAGCCAGATTAACAGACAACGGATGATCCGACAGACGCGAGAAATCAGCATACAGGCTCTCTATCCGCTCACTGTTCTCACCGTTTTCTTCGAGTTGCATTAAATAATCCATCCATTTATCAACAGACTGATCCGTTTGTGAATAAGCAAAATAACAATTCATCAACAGGGTTATACACGTAGTTATAAACCATCGATTCACCAAGATCAAAGCATGCGTTTTAAAGCAGTGTACCGGTAATTTTTCAAAACTATAATCTGTTTGCTTTACGGTATCTCCATTTATCAATACACCTGCTAAGAATTTCAGCTTTGTTTCAGCCCTGCTTTTTAACTTATCAACTGCCATTTGAAATCTGTAATCAGTTAACTGCAGACCATTTTTATTTTCTCTTTTCATAGCTCTTCCGCCATTAAAACTGATAATTCAAACCAACACCCATACTAAACCCCAGCAGGTTATGATACGAAGAGGCCACATTAATCTGAAAAGCATTCCATTGATAACCGGCGCCGAAAGAGGGCTGGAAGTTTGCGGTACGAAATCCGGCACGCAGCGAAAATTGATCGAACGGCTGATATTCGATGCCCGCCTGCAAACACCAGAGTTTCATCTTTTCGGTTTGTACCGATGCAGCTATCAACACCCGGTTAATAACCTGCCATTGAAAACCGGTCTGAAAATAAAAGGTGTCAAAATCCTCAATATCAAAGTCTTTTCCGGAGATACGTACCGAAGGACAATTCATCATCAACAGTCCGATCAACAGATTGTCAACCGGCTTGTAAAGCACTCCGATATCGGTAGCGAATTGTTGCGGTACCGTGTTAAACAGTTCGGTCTGCAACAACATATATTGAAAACTGATACCCACAGTCAGGGCAGGATGCAGTGTTTTTGACAGTGCCAGACGAAATAAACTGCTTCGATATGCGTTATAACCAAAGGAAGAAACAAAAACACCGTAGGAGAGAAAGCCATGCGGCTGACAGAAACCGGCCTGCACGGTTCCCAGCTCTTTTAAGCCGTAACGGTTGAAATAACCGGCCTGCACCGAGCGTCGTGAACTCATCGAAAGCAAAGCGGGATTGGCATAAACCGACTGGGTAACACCATTTCCGCCCATAGCCAGACTGCGCATATCGCCTATTCGCAAGTTATCAACAGCTAAACCAACCGGAAGGGAAAGGAAAAAAAGAAGCAGAAAGAGCGGGATAATCCGCCCGGGGGTTTGTTTTTTCATAGTAGCAGTTTTGTTCTGATTATTGGTACACAAATATAAATATTATAACGAAACAGAAACAGATTCAGGCAATTATTTAATGCCATAAAACATTATTTTTCAGTCAAAATCTGTAAATCAGTCCAAACTGCCGGCGAAATCCATTATTTTTGCAGTATGTTTTTAAAGAGAGGAATTATAATCGCATGCACCATTGCCGGCTGTACTTTTGCCGCAAAAGCACAATCACTGCGTATCAACACAGTGCCTGATGGTTTGCAACCTGCCATACTCGACGGCAGGGATACGGTTCCCATTGTGCGTTTGCGCGAAATCTATATTTATCCGCAAAAGCAATTTAAAAACAGAAAAGAACAGGAAAAGTACACCAAACTGGTGCGCGATGTAAAGCGCACACTTCCTTATGCCAAAATGGTTTACGAAACCCTGATCGAAACTTACGAGTATATTGAAACACTTCCCGATGATAAATCGCGCGAACAACATCTCAAGCGCATGGAGAAGGAGTTGTTTAAAGAATATAAACCCGAATTAAAGAAACTCAGCTATTCGCAGGGAAAACTGTTGATAAAGCTGGTAGACCGCGAATGTAATCAGAGCAGTTACAACCTGGTAAAAGCTTATTTGGGCAGTTTCAGAGCCGCCTTCTGGAATATGTTTGCCGGTATGTTCGGCGCCAGTCTGAAGTCGAACTACGACCCGACCGGCAAAGATGCCGAAACCGAGCGCATCTGTGTGCTGGTTGAAAACGGTTTAATCTGACAGCTGTTTAAAAAAATCCCAGATCACAATTCCGGCCGTTACCGAAACATTGAGCGAATGTTTGGTGCCGTATTGCGGAATTTCAATACACAGATCACAACTATCCACAACCGATTGTTGAACACCTTTCACCTCGTTTCCGAGAATTACGGCATACTTTTTCTGTCTGTCTAACTGCAGTTTATCCAGCATAATGCTGCCTTCGGCCTGCTCGATGGCACAAATGGTATACCCGGCTTCTTTCAACTTATCAACAACTTCCGAAGTCTCTTTGTAATATTGCCAATCTACCGTATCTTCGGCTCCCAAAGCTGTTTTATGGATTTCGGCCTGTGGCGGACAGGCTGTAATGCCGCACAAATAGATCGTTTCTACCCGGAAAGCATCGGATGTGCGGAATACGGAACCCACATTATGCAGGCTTCGCACGTGATCCAGCACCACAACCAGCGGAATTTTATCGCTTGCCTTAAAATCGGCAGGCGTAAGCCGGTTTAATTCGGTTATTTTAAGTTTACGCATCGTTGTTCTGTTTATATCGCTGCAAAGATAACCATTTGGTGTGTATATATCGTTGAAAAGCTATTGATAAGTAGTGGATAGAAAATGAAAAATAATTCTTGCATTTCTCAATTACATGATTATACACAATACTAAAATAATTATGCAATAAATGTTATTAATTATTTACTACGGAGTATCAACACCGGTTATACACGGAAAACTGACTATCAACCGGTAAGAAGTTTTTCACAGGTTGCTTTTTCAACGGTTATGTTTATAAAGAGTATAAACGGCAGAGTATCAATAACAACACAGAAATGTAACCTGTTTGTAACCTTTTTATAACCAAAAGCCTCAACTTAATAACCGGATAGACAAACTTTCGGCTTAAAATCTTTTAACCCTTTCAACCGCCTATTATATACATTATATTTAATTTTAAAATTAAAGAATAATAAGAATATATATATTGTTTGTGGATAACTTGTATGTTTGAACGGAATGGTTCGCCGGTGGTTATCCGAAGCGGAATAAAAACCTCCCGATGTGCTCATCGCCTGACGCCGGTGCAGTAATTGCCTGATGGCTGTGTACTGAAAACTCATTGTACAACGAGTTGCCCTTTTATTGTACAACAAGTATGCGCTTCATTGTACAAGGTAAGCACAACTTGTTGTACAATGAGTTTATACCGGATTAGTATCCGCCGGTTACTACACTGCCATCCAAAGGAGATGAGATCGGGGTGAAATAGTATGCCCGAAAGGTTTTAACGCCGAATAGTAGGGCATAAAAGATAAAGTTTTTAACTTTGCAGTTATCAACATAGAGTTAATAATTGCATCAAATAGCAGACTGTCAGGAATTAATACCTTTGATAACACTGTTAAGATGTTGTAGAAAGCGAAAAGATGAGTCATTCCATTTCAAATAATGAACAGTTGAAAGCCGCTATCGATACATTGCGGAAGGAAAAAAATGCAGTAATTCTGGCCCATTATTACCAAGAGGGAGAAATTCAGGATATTGCTGATTTTGTGGGCGACAGCCTGGCGCTGGCGCAATGGGCTTCGAAAACCGATGCCGATATCATTGTGATGTGCGGCGTACATTTCATGGGTGAAACAGCCAAGATTTTATGTCCCGCCAAAAAGGTGCTGGTTCCCGATCTGGAAGCCGGCTGCTCACTGGCCGACAGCTGCCCGGCGGAAGATTTTGCCGCCTTTACCCGTTTGCATCCCGATCACACCGTGCTTTCGTATGTAAACACAACGGCTGCGGTAAAAGCATATACCGATGTGGTGGTTACTTCAACCAATGCCCGCCAGATCGTGGAGAGTTTTCCGGCAGATACGAAACTGATTTTCGGTCCCGACCGTAATTTAGGCAATTACATCAACAGTGTTACCGGTCGTTCGATGTTGTTATGGGATGGTGCGTGTCACATCCACGAACAATTTTCGCTCGAAAAAATACTGGAGCTGAAGAAAAAAAATCCCGAAGCCGAGATTATCACGCATCCGGAATGTAAGCAACCCGTTATTGCCGTTTCAGACTTCGTAGGATCGACTGCCGCTCTCTTAAAGCACACCGTTAACTCAGATGCAAAAGAGTTCATTGTAGCTACCGAAAGCGGTGTTATTCATGAAATGCAGAAACAAAGTCCGGACAAACATTTTATTCCGGCACCACCCGAAGACAATACCTGTGCCTGTAACGAATGCAATTTTATGCGTTTAAATACCCTCGAAAAACTCTATTTTTGTTTGAAGGACGAAACTCCGGAAATTGAAGTAGACGAAGCAATCAGTGAAAAGGCTGTTAAGCCGATTTTAAAGATGCTTGAGATTTCGGAGCAGCTTGGGTTGTAAAATAAAAAACAGATCCGGAAATAGGCTTAAACAAGCCTTTTGGGGCAAATTGCAGTGCATGTTAATATTATGTACTGCAATTTGCCCTTATTTTTTTCCGTTTATAACAGAATCTGTATGAATTAATAAATCGGAATTAAACAAACTTAAGGTACTGTCCATAAAAGTTGTTTGTACGGCACCTGCATCAAGGATGGTATGAAAAATAACATCTGTAAGTACCGTTGCTTCGCTGTTCTCTTTTAAATTTTTTATTTTAGCAGGATTAAGGGTCTCAAATAATTCGGAATACCAGATAAAACAGGCCGGATTATGTAACGTCGGGTGATCTTTTCCATGTAAAAATAATCCGTCTTCCCCTAACGTTTCACCATGATCGGAAATATATATCAGTATGGCATTCTTTGATCTTAATTCATTTATAACCTGATTGATAAAATAGTCAGTATATAAAATTGTATTATCATACGAATT
>CAMTPG010000139.1 GCA_947074335.1 uncultured Parabacteroides sp. | reverse complement strand
ACACAAATCACATTTGTATTATTAACCAGCGGCAACAATTTCATTTCGACAGTGCTGCGATCCGAAACCTGCAACTTTAAATAATTATCCGTCAGTTTTTCGAGCGTGGAATATCCGCCCATAATATTTTGCAGACGAGCCGGTTTATCACTCTGATATAAATCGATCAGATCTTTGCGCCAGGCATTTTCCAGTTGCGGAATATGCTGATCGGGCATAGCTATTAATACAGCATCCATCTGCTGGGCCTGCAATCCGGATAAACCGATACAAAATAAAAGTGCGAACAGGATTCGTTTCATAATTTATTACTGCTTTTACCTGCAAAAATAATAGAATTCGCTTTATCGCGTGCCCAGATACAGGAATATCATTCCTAATAATACTAAAAAGAGATCAATCGCCTTACTTTTGAGGTTCTTTTCATGAAAAAAGAGCGCTCCGGCCAGAAATGTTATCAGCACATTGCTGCGTCTGACCATCGAAACCACCGAAATCATGGAGCCCGGCAGACTCAGAGCATAAAAATAAATCCAGTCGGCCATGCAGAGAAAAACAGAAATCAACAAAATACTCCAGCGCCACTGAAAGGGTGCTGTATTTTTTCGCCGCGGATACCAGATAAAGAGCAGGATAAAGGTCATAATAAAGCACTGATAAACATTAAACCAGACCTGAACTGTCATCACATCAAGCGATCGCATCAGATATTTATCATACAATCCGCTGGCAGAACCGCACAGGATTGAGATCAGAGTAAAAAAGATCCATTTATTGTGCATAAAACGGATGCCCTCTTTTTTCCCCGAAAAAGAGAGAAGATAGAAAGAAGAGATGGCCAGAAAAACACCGATCGACTGGTATAAATTCAGTCGCTCGCCAAACAACAGCATCGCCCCGAGCAGCGTAATAACCGGCTGAGTCGCTTTTATCGGCCCGATTATGGTAAGCGGCAGATGTTTAATGGCGAAATAGCCAAAAATCCAGGCTGTGAGCACAATTACGGCTTTCAGCAACACTTTGGCATGGGTAATCCACGAAACATGCGGCACTTCGAGCATGGTTCCGTTCAATGTATCGGTACAAAACGAAAGCAGGATAAAAGGCAGAAATATCAGACTGCTGATCAGTGTGTTAAAAAACAAAACAGGAATGACTGCATTCCCGTTCAACGAAATCTTTTTATTTACCTCGTAACATCCCAACAGAAATGCCGAAATAAAAGCAAATATAATCCACATGCTATTTTATAATGATAAATTCAGAGTAAGCCCGCACAAATCACAGTGCAAACAACTCTTCAGGATAAGTGATGTCAACCAGAAACAGTGCATGTCCGGGAACTGAGGTTCCTGCGGCACACCGGTTTTTCGATTCAATAACCTCGCGCAGACCATCAATGGAGAGCTTACCGCGTCCCACTTCCATCAACGTGCCCACAATGGCGCGTACCATGTTGCGCAAAAAGCGATCGGCCTGGATGGTAAACACCCACATTTCGCCTTCCTGCTGCCAAAAAGCCCGGTCGATACGGCAATTGTTTGTTTTTACATCGGTATGGAGTTTGCTGAAACTGGTAAAATCGATATAATCGAACAATACCTGGCAAGCTGCGTTCATGGCTTCGAAATCAAGTTTGCCGGGAATTTTCCAGGCCAGCTCATAATTGAACGGATCTTTTTGTTGTGTAATATAATATTTATAGGTTCGCGAGGTGGCATCAAAACGGGCATGCGCCTCTTCACGTACAGGTACAACTTTATAGATGCTGATATCTTTTGGCAACAGACGGTTTAATTTTTCAGTTAGAAAAACCAAATCAGAAATAGATTCTTCCCAATCGAAATGAGCCACCATCAGTCGGGCATGTACGCCTGCATCGGTTCTTCCCGCACCTGTTATATTAACCGGTTTACGCAATAAAGTGGCTAATGCCTCTTCAAGACATTGCTGTATGGTACGACCATTGGGCTGAATCTGCCAACCACTGTAATTCTTTCCGTTATATGCTAAATAAATGAAATATCTGTTCACCCGAAGAACTGCTTTGTAAAGTAATACTGTTATATAGTATGCAAAGTTAACAGTTTTATTGCTTTACAATTGTCTGTAAACATAAAAAAGTGTAATTTTGCACACGATTTTTATTTTAACAAAACTTTTCGACATGTTTGAATCATTGCTTCAATCCTCTTATTTTTCATTATTCCTAATTGTAGCATTAGGGTTTATTTTAGGCCGCATTCAGATAAAAGGTCTCTCTTTGGATGTATCTGCCGTAATTTTCATTGCACTTTTATTCGGACATTTTGGTGTGATTATTCCCAAAGAGATAGGTAATCTCGGGTTAGTACTTTTCATTTTCACCATTGGGATTCAGGCCGGTCCCGGATTTTTCGATTCATTCCGTTCGAAAGGAAAAACATTGATTATCATTACGCTGTTGCTTGTGGGCTCAGCCTGTCTTACCGGCGTGGGCATGAAATATCTTTTTGGTATTGATACAGCAAGTATTGTTGGACTTATAGCCGGTGCTTTAACCAGTACGCCGGGTCTGGCAGCTGCCATCGACAGTACAAATTCGCCTTCGGCATCCATCGCTTATGGTATTGCGTATCCTTTTGGTGTAATTGGCGTAATTTTGTTTATCAAGCTGTTACCCAAGATTTTGCGCAAAGACATAAATCAGGAGGCCAAAAAGCTGGAAGATGCCATGAAAAATCAGCATCCGCCACTGCACACGGCTACATTCAAAGTAACCAATCCGTCGATTTTCGGTAAAACACTGGCGCAATTGCAGATCCGTGCCATGACCGGCGCCGTGGTATCGAGAATCAAACATAATGATAAAACATCAATACCAACCGGACACAGCATACTCGACGAAAATGATCTGTTGCGTGCCGTAGGTAATGATAAATCGCTGGATCAGTTAACCATGCTGGTTGGCGAACGCATCGAAAATGATTTGCCTTTCGGCAAAACACAGGAGTTGCAATCTATTCTGGTAACTAACAAAAGCATTATCAATAAAACACTGGGTTATCTGAATTTGCAGACTACCTTTAACTGTACGGTAACCCGCGTTCGCCGAAGCGGTATTGATCTTTCTCCCGAACCCTCTTTATCCATCAAATTTGGTGATAAACTGCTGGTAGCCGGCGAAAAGAACGACCTGAAAGAGGTGGGCCGTTTATTGGGCAACGATGAGAAACGACTCTCTGATACCGATTTCTTCCCGATTGCCGCCGGTATTGTACTGGGTGTTTTATTCGGCAAGCTGAATATCTCTTTTTCGGATTCGTTTACCTTCTCACCGGGATTAACCGGCGGTATTCTGATCGTGGCCCTTGTATTAAGTGCCATTGGTAAAACAGGACCGATTGTCTGGTCTATGTCGGGTTCGGCCAACCAGTTATTGCGTCAGGTAGGTTTGCTGTTATTCCTGGCCGAAGTGGGAACATCGGCCGGTAAAAATCTGGTTGCCACTTTCGAAGAGAGCGGCTGGACGCTGTTTGGCGTAGGTATCGCGATTACTCTGATCCCGATGATTATTGCCATGCTGGTAGGATATTTTGTATTTAAAATCAATATATTGGATTTAATTGGTACTTTAGCCGGAGGAATGACCAGTACGCCCGGACTCGCTGCCGCCGATTCGATGAGCGACAGTTCGGTGCCCAGCATTGCCTATGCCACGGTTTATCCGATTGCGATGGTATTTCTGATTATGTTCATTCAAATCATCGCCATGCTGGTAATATAAAACTTTTACTTATTATGGAAAACCAACAACTTAACCTTGCTTTTTCTGTATTAAATAATACAGGTATGAATTTATTCCTGACCGGAAAGGCCGGAACAGGGAAAACAACTTTTCTGCGGAGTTTACGTACTTCACTGCATAAACGCTTTGTTGTGGTTGCGCCAACCGGCGTGGCCGCTATCAATGCGGGCGGCGTAACGATTCACTCCTTTTTTCAGTTGGCTTTCGGCCCTTATCTGCCCGATCAGCCCAATGCCGCAACACAAAATAACTGGAAAAATAAAATCCGGAAAGAGAAAATCAATATGATTCGCAGCCTGGATCTGTTGGTAATCGACGAAATCAGCATGGTGCGTGCCGATGTGCTCGATGCCATCAGCGATGTGCTCAGACGATATAAAGATCCGACAAAACCTTTTGGCGGAGTACAACTCCTGCTGATCGGCGATATGCATCAGCTGGCGCCTGTTGCCAAAGAGGATGAATGGCAATTACTGAAAGCACATTATGCCACACCTTTTTTCTTTGAGAGTCATGCCCTGAAAGAGAGTTCATACTATTGCATTGAACTTACCAAAGTATACCGGCAAAGCGATACCCGTTTTGTAGATCTGCTAAATAAAATACGTAATAACCAGTGCGATGAAACTACGCTGGCGGCCTTAAACCAGCGCTATCAGCCTCAGTTTAAGCCCGGCGATGCCGACGATTACATCACCCTGACCACGCATAATTATCAGGCAGATGCCATCAACCGACAGGCGCTTAGCGAATTGCCCGGACAGGTTTATGCCTTTCGTGCCAAGATTGACGATGATTATCCCGAATATCTCTATCCTACCGATGCAGAGCTTAATCTGAAAACCGGTGCTCAGGTGATGTTCGTGAAGAATGATCCTTCCGTCGATAAACTGTATTACAACGGAAAAATCGGCAAAATCACCCGGCTCAGTGCAAAAGGCATTCTGGTTACAGCATCCACGGGAGAAGAGATCGAAGTGCAACCCGAGCGCTGGGATAATATAAAATACACAATCCATCCGGAAACCAAAGAGATTACGGAAGAGATTACAGGCTCTTTCACCCAATTTCCGTTGAAAACGGCCTGGGCCATTACCATCCATAAAAGTCAGGGACTTACTTTCGATCATGCCATGATTGATGCTGCCTCTGCCTTTTCGCACGGTCAGGTTTATGTGGCGCTGAGTCGCTGCCGTACACTCGAAGGCTTGATTCTGCGTTCGCCCCTTTCAC
Source organism: uncultured Parabacteroides sp. (assembly GCA_947074335.1). GTDB lineage: Bacteria > Bacteroidota > Bacteroidia > Bacteroidales > Tannerellaceae > Parabacteroides. Next base: position 2,033 of record CAMTPG010000139.1, on the reverse strand, counting down.
CACAGGTGCTGATTCGCGACCGCCAGATCGAAAACTTCTCCGATAACATTGAAGCCCGCACGCCGGGCGAACAACAGCTGGCGACAGCCCGGCAGCAATATTATACACAGCTCATTTGCGAGCTGTTCGACTTCGGCCGTTTCAACCGGCTGGTACAGCAACTCAACCATTTGCTGAAGCAAAAGCTCGGCATGCTCTATCCGGAAATTGTACGACAGTTCAATGAGCTGAGCGAGGAGGTAAAGACGAAACTGTTTGATATCGGCAATCGCTTCAGCCTGCAACTCAGACAACTCATCGCTCAAACAGCCGATTATGAACAGAATGAAATGATTCAGGACCGGGTAATAAAAGGAGTTGCCTATTTTGAAAAACAGCTCTTATTGTTGCTGGCTCCGTTTGTGCGTATACAATCATTGGAAGTGGATAATAAGGAAACCGCCAAACAGCTCGATCAACTCACTGAACAGCTTGCCGACGAAATTCACCTGAAAAACTACCTGCTGAAAGGATGTACTTCGGGTTTTACCATCAGCCGCTATCTGAAATACCGCGCCGAAGCACCGCTGGATGAAGAAGATGCAACCTCAACGGGCTCATCAGGCGTTAAAACCAAAGTGCGGAAGAAAAAGGAAAAAGAGCCGGACAAAATTGTTGTTTCCGACGATATTCAGCATCCCGATTTATACAATAACATCCGGAAATGGCGTTATGGCATTGCTGCCGAAAAGCAGCTGCCCGTTTATACCATCCTTCAGCAAAAAGCACTGCTCGGTATTGTCAATTCATTACCGGATAATGAGCGCGATCTGCTGCGGATTCCGGGCATCGGGAAAAAGATAGCCGGACAATACGGCGAAGAGTTATTACAATTGGTTCAGGATTATAAAAAGACGCTTTCCGAATAAACCGAAAGCGTCTTGTATAAAATCTGATACCTGAAAATCATTCCTGATATTTATTATAACAACATTTTATAATCGAGCCTACCTGCAAACACCGGAACGAACGGAAACAGACTGTTCGCAAAATCGTACCGAAGCGCCGGAATCAGATTACCGGCGCCGGTTTTATTCGGCTCACTCGAAGATCAAATGCCATTACAACAGCTATCATCACCAGATGCCACTTACTCTTTACTCCTGCTTTAATTCAAATCCCAACATCAGTCCGTCGTATTGTTCAGCCAGTTTATTGACGGCCTTAAGTGTGCTGTTGTTGGATACCGAAGAAACTGTTGATATAAAATCCAGTAATTTATCAGCTTTAAATAACAAGGATAATTGATCATTCGTTAGAATAACACGCGCTTTCAGGGTAGAAAGCGATTTATTACCGATTTTTCCATATTTCAACTCAATCGTTTTGGATTCTTCATCTATAACATAAGTACCTTTGATGGTTTTTCCCTTTAACAAATTGGTAAATGAACCATCCGCCTGAAACGAATAATTAAACAGTCCCTCCACAATACCGGCTTTACTGCAGGTTTCTTTCAATTTCTTTTCCAATTCGGTAGCAGCAACACTGCCGGCAATATTCTTTAGTGCATTATCACCTTCCAGCTCAACCGCCGGTTGTACATAAATCCATTTACCGGACAGATTTTCGGCAGTCAATGCCTTACCACCGGTAACGGCAGTAACCGCATTTTTTACAGTCGACGAATTAAGCAGATCTTTGATGGATTGAGCAGAAACAGATGCAGATGAAAAAAGAAACAACACCAATAAATTAAAAACAGACAGTTTGATTTTTTTCATATTTCCGAGTATATTTTTAATAAAACAATACAAATATAAAACTATTCTGTTCTTATTCGTAATTATAATGATATAACTCTGTCAATTTAATATATAATCAATACAAAAAACCGGATATCATCAGAATTAACTCTGTCTGTTTACGAACTGAATTTAGATAAAAATCGGCAAATAAAGCATTTCATTTTTTAGCAGCACAAAAAAAGGGATGCCGGCCGGCATCCCTTTCTGTATGTTGAATCAGTATCTGATTACAATTTATCGTTAGAA
>CAMTPG010000138.1 GCA_947074335.1 uncultured Parabacteroides sp. | reverse complement strand
CTGTTTTTCCGGCTCTTTAAATACTAAAAAATCAGAAATTTCCGGTTATCCCGATAAAAATGTCGACCTTTGCGGTGATTAACTGTTTTATATCCCAATCATTAAAGCGTTGTGCCTTATGCAGGAACTTACTCTTACTACGCCTTCATTGCTTTTTTCGGCTGTTTCGCTGATTTTGCTGGCCTATACCAATCGGTTTATCTCGTATGCTTCGCTCGTGCGTACATTAAAAGAGAAGGCCGAAATCGACCGCAATCCGAAGGAGCTGGCGCAGATCCGGAATTTGCGTAAGCGGTTGTACCTGATTCAGGCCATGCAGATTCTGGGTGTATTCAGTTTGTTCTTTTGTGTGATCTCCATGTTTTTCATTTATATCTCCTGGCAATTGATTGCAGCCTGGATTTTTGGCATCGGACTGGTGCTTCTGGCAGCATCACTGGGTGTATGTATCTGGGAGATAAATATTTCGGTGAAAGCACTCGAGATTCATCTGGAGGATTTGAGTTCTAAATAGAAGTTAAAATTATGTTTTATGGCAAATTTCACGTCGGAATATTTTGTCAGTTTGGAAACAACTTCTATCTTTGCACTCGCAATCGGGAAAACGATACACACCGAAAGCGGAAGTTTATAGAGAACTTTGACATGATGGCCCATTCGTCTATCGGTTAGGACGCAAGATTTTCATTCTTGAAAGAGGGGTTCGATTCCCCTATGGGCTACAATAAACAAAATTAAGAAATAAATAAAGAGAATAGTTGAAATGGCAAATCACAAGTCATCAATTAAAAGAATCAGACAAACCAGCGTAAGACGTTTGCGTAACAGATATTATGCAAAGACTGCAAGAAACGCTATGAGAGTTTTGCGCGCTACTGAAGACAAGAATGAAGCTCAGACTTTGTTCCCGAAAGTATGCTCTATGTTGGACAGACTGGCTAAGAAAAATGTTATCCACAAAAACAAAGCCGGCAATCTGAAATCTAAATTGGCTAAGCACGTAAACAGCTTGGCATAAGATTTAAGTACTGTACTTAAAAGGCATCCGAAAGTCGTTTATCTGATAATCGACTTTGATATAAAGATGGCCCATTCGTCTATCGGTTAGGACGCAAGATTTTCATTCTTGAAAGAGGGGTTCGATTCCCCTATGGGCTACCTAAAAAAAGAGATAAGAGTAATTCTTGTCTCTTTTTTTGTGTTTATACATTTCCGTTTTACGTTTTTCACAGCTGTTTTCCAACATCTTTCAATTATTTTCACTACATTTGTTAGCTATTACAGAGATACTGATAATTACTGATTTAAAACAAAATATTCGCATGAGTGAAGATATGAAGAATGCATCTGCGGGCTATTCTGCCGACAGCATTCAGGTACTTGAGGGCTTAGAAGCAGTTAGAAAAAGGCCAGCCATGTACATCGGCGATATTAGCGAAAAAGGACTTCATCATCTGGTTTATGAAGTAGTTGATAACTCTATCGACGAAGCGCTGGCCGGTTTTTGCACAGAAATAGATGTAGTCATAAACGAAGACAACTCAATCACGGTAACAGATAACGGTCGCGGTATTCCCGTAGATATCCACGAAAAAGAGGGCAAATCTGCTCTTGAAGTGGTTTTAACCGTATTGCATGCCGGTGGTAAATTCGATAAAGGTACTTACAAAGTATCCGGCGGTTTACATGGTGTGGGTGTTTCGTGTGTAAATGCATTATCTACTTATCTTCGTGCCGAAGTGCGTCGTAACGGCAAGGTGTATATGCAGGAGTTTAGCTGCGGTAAACCTGAAAGCGATGTACAGGTTATCGGCGAGTCTGACAGTACAGGTACAACCGTAACCTTTACGCCCGACAACAGCATCTTTACCGTAACCGAATATAAATACGATATTCTGGCTACCCGTCTGCGCGAACTGGCATTCCTGAATGCAGGTATTACACTGCATCTTACCGATCGCCGCGTGGTGAAAGAAGATGGCAGCTTTAAATCGGATATCTTCCGTTCCGAAGAGGGTTTGAAAGAATTCGTTCGTTACGTGGACCGTTCGAAAGAGCAGCTGATTCCGGATGTAATCCATATCGTTACCGAAAAACAGGGCATACCGGTTGAGGTGGCGATGACTTACAATACATCCTTCAACGAAAGTGTATTTTCGTATGTAAATGATATCAACACCATCGAAGGTGGTACGCACTTAGCCGGCTTCCGTCGTGGTCTGACCCGTACGCTGAAGAAATATGCCGAAGATTCCAAATTGCTGGAAAAAGCAAAAGTGGAAATTCAGGGTGACGACTTCCGCGAAGGGTTAACGGCTGTGATCTCAATCAAAGTGGCCGAGCCGCAGTTTGAGGGACAGACCAAAACCAAACTGGGTAACAGCGAGGTAACAGGTGCCGTGGATCAGGCAATTGGTGAAGCGCTGGGTTATTACCTGGAAGAGCATCCCAAAGAGGCAAAAATCATTGTCGATAAGGTGATTCTGGCCGCACAGGCTCGTCAGGCAGCCCGCAAGGCGCGTGAGCTGGTACAGCGCAAATCGCCGATGACAGGTGGCGGACTGCCGGGCAAACTGGCCGACTGTTCATCCAAAGATGCTGCCCAATGCGAATTGTTCCTGGTCGAAGGGGATTCGGCCGGTGGTACAGCCAAACAGGGACGCGATCGTATCTTCCAGGCTATTTTGCCGCTCCGTGGTAAAATTCTGAATGTGGAGAAAGCCATGGAACATAAAGTATTCGAAAGTGATGAGATCCAGAATATTTACCGTGCCATGGGTGTTACCATCGGTACCGAAGAGGATCCGAAAGCACTGAATCTGGCTAAACTGCGTTATCATAAGGTGATTATCATGACCGATGCCGACGTGGACGGCAGTCATATCGCAACCCTGATTCTGACTTTCTTCTTCCGCCGTATGCGCGCCCTGATCGAGAACGGATATGTTTATCTGGCCACACCGCCGCTTTATCTGTGCCGCAAAGGAAAAGTAGAAGAATATTGCTGGACCGAACAGCAGCGTCAGAAATTTATCGATAAATATGGTAATGGTAACGAAAATCAGATCCATACACAACGCTATAAAGGTTTGGGTGAGATGAACGATCATCAGTTATGGGATACAACCATGAATCCGGATAATCGTACACTCAAACAAATTACCATCGACAGTGCTGCCGAAGCCGATCAGACTTTTGCCATGCTGATGGGCGAGGAGGTAGGTCCGCGTCGTGAGTTTATCGAAGAAAATGCAACTTATGCTAAGATTGATGCTTAATTAAATCAGCTCCCTTCGTAATAAAGGGAGTATAATAGCTAAAAATATATTCTGATTATGAACAGGAAAGTCCGTCATCCGAATTTATCGCGTCTATACGAAGAGGTCGATCAGTTTCAACTGAAAGATAATGGGGCTTATTTGCCCCGAATCGGAATATCAGCGAATCGGAAAGACGGACTTTCGTGCATTGCAGAGACCTATGTTGATGCGGTTTTACTGGGCGGCGGAGCGCCGGTGCTCATTCCCGTGATCACTGATCTGGCGGCATTGACCGCGATCGTGGATCAGCTTGACGGACTGGTAATGACCGGCGGAGCCGATATTAATCCGCTTTATCTGAATGAAGAACCGATCCCGCAACTGCAGGATGTGGATTCTTATCGGGATGAGTTCGATCTGATTCTGATCCGTCTGGCTTCTCATAGGCAGATTCCGATTATGGGGATTTGCCGGGGACATCAGATTCTGAATGTGGCCTTTGGCGGTTTACTTTACCAGGATATGCAGGCCCAGTCCGGAAAAGAGCTGATCAAACATAGTCAGTTGCTGCCCCGTGATCAGGTTTCACATACGGTCTCCATCGTCGACAGACAATCTGTTTTGGGCTCGCTTTATCCCGGAGAGGAACAACTCTGGGTAAATTCTTTTCATCACCAGTCTGTAGTAACTCCCGCGCCCGAATTTATTGAAACGGCGCTGGCGCCCGACGGAATTAACGAAGGCACGGAACATCCTGAAAAACAGATTTTCAGTATTCAGTGGCATCCCGAGGCGTTGACAGCCGGAGGTGATGAGCAGATGCTCAAGCTGTTCAAATTACATATAGCGCATGCCGGCAATTATGCCCGGGCAAAAGCCATACATCAAACTCAGGTCATACTGGATTCGCATGCCGATACACCCTGGATTTTTCCAGACTCATTTGATCTCGGCAAAAAAGAGGGTGGAAAAGTAAATCTTCCGTTAATGGAAGAGGGATTTGTGGATGCCACGGTGATGGCGGCTTATCTGCCTCAGGGCGATCGGGATCAGTCGGGTTATGATAAAGCCTGGCAATATGCTTTAAACCGGTTGCAGGAAATCCGCCGGCAGGAATTGCTGCATCCCGACAGAATGGGGATTGCCGTTACTGCCGATGATGTTTACCGACTGAAGCGCGAAAATAAGAAAGCTATCCTGTTGGGTGTTGAAAATGGATATGCCATCGGGAAATCGCTGGAGAAACTCGACGAATTCAGCCGGCTGGGTGTGATCTATATGACTTTATGCCATAACGGCAACAATGATATTTGCGATTCGGCCCGTGGCGAAGCCGAATGGAACGGGTTGAGTCCTTTTGGTAAAACCGTAATCAGCCGGATGAATGAGCTGGGCATGCTGATTGATCTTTCGCATGCTTCTGAACAGAGTTTTTACGATGCACTTGCATGTAGCCGGTATCCGGTGATTGCATCGCATTCATCAGCCCGTGCCTTATGCGATCATCCGCGTAATCTTACCGATGATCAGTTAAAAGCCATTGCTGCCCGGGGCGGCGTGGTGCAGGTTTGTCTTTACAAAGGTTTTATTAATGAGCAGGAGGAAAAAGCCTCCGTCAGCGATGCCATCCGGCATATTGATCACATCGTCTCAGTTGCAGGAATCGATGCCGTAGGTATCGGATCTGATTTTGACGGCGACGGTGAACTGATCGGTTGTCGGGCTTCGAACGAACTAATGAATATTACAATACAATTATTAAATGCCGGTTATCAGGAATCGGATATTGCCAAAATATGGGGAGGCAATTTCCTGCGCGTGATGCGTACAGTTCAGGCCGGCAAAGTATAACTAACAAATTTAATGAGGTATGAAACGACTTTTGATTTCCACCATGGCCTGCCTGTGTATGACAGGCGGTGCATTTGTATCGGCCAATGCCGAGAGTGTTGATTCTGTACAGTATGTAAACCGGGCCCGCGAAATGCATAAGCATTTTTTCTCTGTCGATACCCATACGGATACTCCGTTTTGGTTTTATAAAGAGGGTTATAATGTGGCCAACCGCGAAGAAAATCAGGTAAATATTCCTAAAATGCAGGAAGGTTGCCTGGATGCTGTTTTTCTGGCAGCCTTCGTCGGACAAAAAGAGCGCGACGAAGCCGGTCTGAACCAGGCAGTGGAAAAAGCCACCGGTCTGATTCAGAATATATATAATCAGGCAGCACAAAATCCGGATCTTTGCGGTATTGCTGTTACTGCCGATGATTTGGAATCATTAAAAAAACAGGGAAAGAGAGCCTTTTTTATCGGCATAGAAAATGGATATGCCATCGGGAAAGATCTTTCCAATATTGAGAAATTTAAGAAGATGGGCGTGAATTATATTACTCTTTGTCATTCGTACGACAATGATATTTGCGACTCTTCCTCGAAAACCAAAAACGAATGGAACGGATTGAGTCCTTTCGGAAAAGAGGTTGTTAAAGAGATGAATAAACAGGGCGTGATGGTTGATCTGTCGCATGCTTCGGAAAAGACCTTCTTTGATGTATTGGAAATTACGGATGTTCCGATTATCTGTTCTCATTCGTCGGCAAAAGCTATTTGCGATCATAACCGCAATCTGAGCGATGAACAGTTGCGTGCACTGGCCAAAAACGGCGGTGTTATTCAACTTTGCCTGCTGGATGCTTACATCAATAAAGACCGAAAAAAGGCCTGTCTTGATGATGCGGTACGTCATATTGATCACATTGTGCAGGTTGCCGGCATCGATTATGTAGGCATCGGTTCTGATTTCGATGGCGGTGGCGGTTTAGTAGATTGTAAAGGATCGGATGACCTGATTAAAATCACGGTTAAACTGATGGAGAAAGGATATTCCGAAGAGGATATTGCTAAAATATGGGGCGGAAACTTCTTGCGTGTACTCAATGCGGTACAGCAACAGGCAACGGCTGCTTTATAAAAAATAAATTATGACAAAAGCATTTCTATTTGTATCGGGAATTTTATTATTATCGTGCGGACATACAGGTTCGAACGAAACAAAAAATGCATCGGAGGAACCGGTTGTGGCAGAAACAATATCACTGACACCTCAATTTAATGCCGACAGTGCCTATACCTATGTGGCGCGTCAGGTTGATTTCGGGCCGCGTGTTCCCAATACGGCAGCACACAAAGCCTGTGGCGATTATCTGGCAGCCGAACTGGAACGACACGGTGCCCAAGTCTATGAACAGGAAGTTGTTTTGAAAGCCTATGATAATACCTCGCTCGAATCGCGCAATATCATCGGAGCCTTCAATCCGGAGAATCCAAAGCGGATTCTGCTGTTTGCACACTGGGATACACGTCCGTTTTCCGATTATGATGCGAATCCGGACAATCATCATACACCGCTTGACGGCGCTGATGACGGCGCAAGCGGCGTGGGTGCTTTACTTGAAATTGCCCGACAAATAGGAGAACAGTCACCCAATGTGGGTATCGATATTATCTTCTTTGATGCTGAAGATTATGGCACACCGGTTTTCGATCGAAATACTTATCGTTCGAATGGAGAAACCTGGTGTCTGGGCAGCCAGTATTGGGCCAAAAATCCGCACATCCCCAATTATAAAGCCGATTTTGGTATTTTATTAGATATGGTGGGTGCCAAAGATGCCGTATTCTATAAAGAATATACCTCCAGAAAATATGCGGCACGTTATGTGGAAGAGGTTTGGAATGCAGCCCGTAATCTGGGATACGGACGTTATTTTATCAATGCAGACGGCGGAGCGATCAC
>CAMTPG010000137.1 GCA_947074335.1 uncultured Parabacteroides sp. | reverse complement strand
GAAGCGAATGGATGATGTGCCGGTGATGCAACCCTCGAAAATATAATCCGGTTTATACAACCGGTATGTCTGATCAAAACAGGCCGCTCATAAAAGAATAAAAGAAAAGCACCGGCTGCGTTTTTCTCTCGGGAAATGCAGCCGGTGCTCTCTTTTTATGTAATTCGGTATCGATTATTTGCTCCAGTCTCGGGGTGCAGGAGCTCCCGGAAGGGGTTTGCGATTTTGTAATTCCTTCATTACCTCTTCGATCGCGCGATTTAACTGCTGATCTTCGCCATTCCATTCTTTTATGGGATCATTATCAATGAGAATATCCGGATCTACACCGTGATTCTCGATAATCCAGTCGCCGGTTTTCGGATCATAACTGGTGAAGAAGGGTACACGAATATCTGTTCCATCCATATAGGGCAGCGGTCCGCTGATACCCACAATACCGCCCCAGGTACGCGTTCCGATCAGTTTACCCAGGCCAAGGGCACGAAATCCCCAGGGGAAAAGATCACCATCCGAAGCCGAATACTTATTGATCAGACAAACTTTTGGTCCTACCTGCACTGCATCAGGCACTGTCCCGATATGACTGGAGCCCCGACGCATGGTTGCCCGGTAAGGTTCGCGAGCCAGGCGCTCCAGAATCATGGGCGAAACATTACCACCGCCATTGGCACGATCGTCAATAATCAATCCTTCCTTATCCAGCTGCGGATAGAAATAGCGAGAGAATTCATTTAACCCTTCAGGACCCATATCGGGAATGTAAATGTATCCGATCTTGCCGTTTGAGGCCTCGTCTACCTTCTTTATATTATCCTGAATCCAGTTGTAATGGTAAAGTGAATATTCTTCGGCCAGCGGACTGATTACAATCTTACGTGTATTCTTCTGATCGGGTGTATTGCTTAGTGTCAGCTCGGTGGGTACATTAGCTTTTCCTACCAGCAGGGCATACATATCGTTCACACTGTTTGTGGGCACACCATCAATAGCGATGATGTAATCGCCCTCAGCTGCGTTGATGCCGGGTTCTGTAAGTGGCGAACGAAGTGCCTTGTTCCATGAAGCACCCGGAATAATCTTCTCGATCTTGAAGTAACCGCTTTTGTCGCGACTCACTTCGGCTCCCAGCAATCCGGTTTCGATACGTTCGGCACGAACAGTTTCGCCCGGATTTACATAGGCATGACCGCAATTCAGTTCGCCGATCATTTCGCCGATCAGATAGTTCAGATCCAGACGTGTTTTTACATAAGGCAGTAATACTTCGTATTTCTGTTTTACGGCATCCCAGTCTACACCGTGCATATTCTCCACATAAAATCCGTCGCGAAAAGCACGCCAGGCTTCATTGAAAATCTGATTCCATTCCTGCTGATAATCGACCGGAACCGACATATTAGCCAGATTGACCGGCGTATTCAGATCGGCTTTACCCGAAGGCATATCGGTAACATAAAGCTGCGATCCTTTACGAAAGAGCGCCTTTTTGCCATTCGCCGATACAGCCATCTGTGCCCCTTCAGCCACAATATCCTCTTTTTGTTTGTTCAGATCGTAGGCATAGGTACCCCCGCGTTTCTGATAATAGATCTTTTTACCATCCGAGTAGAAATTGCCGTAATATCCGCCGGGAAGCGGCAACTGGATGATGCGTTCCTGTATTCCCGCGGGATCGATCGTTACCACAACTGCATCATCGGTTTTTGTACCGCCCTCTTTTTTGGAATCACCCGCATTTACCACGGCATCTTTCTGCATAAAGGGCGAAGGGGTATCTTGTGCAAGCAGAGCCAGATAAACCCCGTTCATATTGTTGTAGGTATGATTCCACTCCAGCGAGCCGTAGGTAGGATTGAAATCGCGGGCCGAAGAGAAAATCAGGTATTTACCGTCGCTGCTGAATACAGGCGAAGAGGCATCATACCATTTATCTGTCACGGCATATTCGCGACCATTGCCCAGATTATAAACATATACAATATCGAATCCGTTACCGGCCGGACGGGTATAAGTAATCCACCTGCTGTCGGGCGAGAAGGATACACCACGAAACTCGGAGATTGAATCCTGCAAAAGTGTGGTTGTCTTTTGGGTTGCCAGATTATACTGATTGATCCGGTTTTTACGATCGGTATAGACCAGCGACCGGGCATCCGGACTCCAGGTAATGCTCCGGATATAGGTATCATTATTATGTGTGAGCTGCTGCGGTTCGCCCCCTTCGGCCGATTGCAGACAGAGTTCGGTCTCGCCGGTTCCGTCGGAGATGTAGGCGATCCATTTGCCATCGGGCGACCAGGCGGCTTCGCGATCGTGAGCACCCGGCGAGCGGGTGATGTTGCGGGTTACGCCTTTATCGGAGGGTACATCAAATACCTCACCGCGTGTGGTAACCGCGATACGCTGACCATCGGGCGAAAGGCTTGCCTTACGCATATAGTCGGCACCCGGTTTTAATTCTTTGCGGGCATAAATATTATCTGAGGTAAGCGTAACATGCACCTTTTCGGGTTTACGCGTTTTGGCATTCATACGATACAGATCACCACCGTTTTCAAACACAATGGTTTCGCCGTTGGCACTCGGAAACTTCACATCATACTGTTCGAAATTTGTCACCTTCTCGGTCTTTCCTGTTTTTGTATTGTATACAAAGATATTCATGGTACGGTCGCGATCGGAAAGATAGAAGATCTCGTCGCCGATCCACATCGGGATGATATCCTGTGCCGGATTCTCTGAAATATTTTCCACGGTTCCCTTCTCGGGATTGTAGATCCAGATATCATCGGCCATTCCGCCTTTATAATATTTCCAGGTACGGAATTCACGCATCACCCGGTTGTAAGCGAGCTGTTTGCCATCGGGCGAATAACTGCAAAACCCGCCTTCGGGCAAAGGAATCACATCGGATAATCCGCCCTCTTTATTTACGGTATAGAGTTTGCCGCTGAAGCCGTCGCTGATGCGATTGCGATAAATCACCTGTTCACCGTCGGGTGTCCAGTTCATCACAATGTTGTTCGGCCCCATCCGGTCGCCCAGATCATCGCGCCGGTTGGTTGCGGTGTAGGTAATACGAATAGGTTCGCCACCCTGCGAAGGCATGGTGTAGACTTCGGTATTGCCATCATACTGACCGGTGAATGCGATGGTTTTGCCATCGGGAGAGTAACGGGGAAACATTTCGTATCCCACATGCGAAGTAAGTCGTTGTGCCTCACCGCCTGTAACCGGCACTTTATACAAATCGCCGGCATACGAGAAAACAATCTCTTCACCATTGGTTGCAGGGAAACGGAGCAAGCGCGCCTCGTCGGCTGCAAAAGCTCCGGAGATGAGTCCCGAGCTCAGAAGAAACGAAAAAAACAATTGCTTTTTCATATATCTATGTTTATCTGTTGAATAAGCAAATATACAAAAAGCTGAACGGTTTATCACTATTTCCGGATTAACTCTTTTGCCGGAAAACGGGGTTTCGGGAAGATAAACAGAGAGGCCGGAAAAAAGGTCGTTTATTTGTGTCGAAAAGCATGCATGCTTTGTGCAAAAAGTATGTATACTTTGGATTTAAAACAAACATACTTTTTCCACAAAAGAGTAATGCTTTTTGGCACGGAAACAGCCGAATATCAGAGTGAACAGAAGAAGGAGACGAAAAAGGGTACGGTGAAATCCACCAGTATCCCGTGGAAGATGGACACAAATACCAGATCTTTCCCCGCATAGCGTGTGATGATGGGCAGGGTTGTATCCATGGTAGTGGCTCCACCGGCACAGATAGGCGACAGACGGCCGAAGTATTTCACAAAGAAGGGGGCACCCAGCAGGGCATAAATTTCGCGGATGATATTAGCCATCAAAGCAATGGTACCCAGTTCGGCAGCCAGCTGTACGCCCAGTTGGGGTTCTTTGAGCTGGGTGATCAAAATGGAGGAGAGCGAATAATAGGCGAATCCGCTTCCGATGGCCATACAATCAGCCACAGTCCACTGACTGATAAAAAGCCCCACAACAGCCGATGCCGTAAGCGTACCGATAATGGTAGCCAGTGGTACCAGCAACAGTTTCGGACGGATACTGCGCAAAATATTCTTCAGCTGTTTATCGCAACCGATGCTGATGCCTACCTGAAACATCAGCAGATAGAGTACATACATTGAAATATCCTGTTCCAAAAGGGTTTCGGGGATCAGACCGCTCCAGCCGAGCAGACAGCCCAGAATAAAGAATCCTACTACAATTAAACTGCCAGTCATGCGTCGCGTCCTCCTTTAAAAAACCAGACATAAACACCCCAGGCCGCTAATACGCTGCCGGCTGTGGTGGCTGTGGCAATCAGCAGTGCCTGTCCGCCCAGCTTCGGCAGGTTATTCATAATCTGCTCATTCGAGCCTACGGCGATGCCGAGCAGAAAAAGTAATAAAAAAATGGTGTACGAAATGGTTCTCACCGTATACTTGAGAAATTGCAGTTTCCGCAACAGATATCCGATGAATATACCGGCAAACATGATACCTATAACTGTAAACATGGATCAGAATTTGTTTAATGTTTTATATTTCAGCCCTCAAAGATTGTTAATATTTTTAATACTTACAAATTTATCATTTGAGCGGTTTTCTTGTTATATATCAAAAAAGCGCATTCATGCTATCAAACAAGGCGCGGCGACTTTGACATTTCATAATTTATCTCTATTTTTGTTACAGGAATAAATATTCTGATTTACATTGATTTACAAACACCTTAACCGGGTAGTAATAAAGTAAGGAGCCGGCAGTGATTGCTGTCTGTTTATTTTTTGAATGATACAACAATCAATTATACACAAATAATAAAATGAACAAAACATTAATTTTCTTACAGGCAGCTGCTTTATGCACATTGATCGGCTGTAGTCAGGGAGAAAAAACGGAGAAGTTCCGGGATGAAGTGAAGTATGTGAATCCCTTCATCGGAACGGGTTTTCACGGGCATACCTTCCCCGGTGCCACACGCCCGTTTGCCCTGGTTCAGGCCAGCCCCGATACACACATCATGGGTTGGGATGCCAGTAGCGGATATCACTATGAAGATTCGGTGATTTATGCATTTAGCCAGACACACCTGTCGGGTACCGGTATCGGCGATCTGGGTGATGTGGGTATTCTGCCTTTCTCAGGCACGGATACGATTAAACCGGTTGCTACGTTTAAGAAAGAGACCGAAAAGGCTTCGCCGGGCTATTATGCCGTACGTCTGGATAACTTTGGTATCGAGGCAGAGGTAACTACTACAGACCGGGTGGCATTCTATCGTTTTACTTATGATAACTCTTCAGACCGGCGGTTGATGCTGGATCTGGGACATGTGCTTCAGCCAAACTGGGGACATAAAGTGATTGGTAATGATTATCTGATGGCCAACGACTCGACTGTAGAGGGTACGATCAAAACTCAGGGATGGGCTCATTTCCATGAAGTATCGTATAGCATTACCTTCTCTGAACCGATCGAAACGCTGTATCAATATATCAATGGTACGCTGCGCAGCGATTCTCTGTTTATGAAAATTAGTACGGCCGACGATCTGAAATTCCATTACAAATTTGCCGACAGCAAGAAACCGTTGCTGGTGAAGGTGGCTATCTCGATGGTAAATCCCGATGGTGCCGAGAAAAATATGATGGCCGAATTGCCGGGTTGGGATTTTGATGCTACCTGCAAGGCCTCTTCGCAAATCTGGAATGATGCCCTGAATGTGATTGAGATCGAGAGCAGCGATCCGAAGGTGATGGTGAATTTCTATACGGCTCTGTATCATTCGATGATTGCTCCGTTTGCTTATCAGGATGTGGATGGCCGCTATATCGGTATGGATAAAAAGGTGCATCATGCCGAACCTGGCTATACGCATTATTCGGTGTTCTCTTTGTGGGATACATTCCGTGCTTTACATCCGCTGATGACGATTATCGATCCGGATCGCGCCATTAACTGGGGTAATGTGCTGGTAAAAGGTTATCAGGAAGGCGGTGCGCTTCCGAAATGGCCGATCGGTTCCAGCTATACCGGCTGTATGGTGGGTTATCCTGCTGTTTCGGTATTAGCCGATCTGATCAGCAAAGGTATGGTGGATAATAATCTGGATTTGTGGGCGGAAGCCGGTGCGCAATCGTCGGTTTATCGCGATGATCTGGCGCAGCAGTTTAAAGGCACCCGCGAACTGGACCTGATTACCAAACATACTTATTATAAAGAGAAATATGGCTTTGTGCCGGCCGACTCGATCCCGGAATCAGTTTCATGGGGATTGGAGATGGCTTATTACGACTGGTGTATCTCTGAGATAGCCAAAGCTGCAGGTAATGATACGCTGGCGCAGCTCTATGCTGAAAAGGCTGCATATTATAAGAAGTACATTGATCCCGAAACAAAGATGATGCGTGGTATTATGGGCGACGGCTCTTTCCGCACACCGTTCAATCCGCGCTACTCTTCGCATATGGCCAGTGATTATTGCGAAGGAAATGCTTTCCAGTGGAGTTTCTTTGTTCCGCATGATCTGGAAGATTTCATTGATAATATCGGCGGAAAAGCTGAGCTGGAAGCTCGTCTGGATACGTTGTTCACGACCTCTTCGCAAATTGATGGCGAACATGCCTCTGCAGATATCACCGGTTTGATCGGTCAGTATGCACATGGCAACGAGCCGAGTCATCATATGGCTTATCTGTATAACTGGACCGATTCACCCTGGAAGGCACAGGAATATCTGGATTATATCATGCAGAATTTCTATACCAACGAGCCGGATGGTATTATCGGTAATGAAGACTGCGGACAGATGTCGGCCTGGTACGTGATGAGTGCACTGGGCTTTTATCAGGTTTGTCCGGGTTTACCAATTTATACTTTAGGCAGACCGATGGTTGATAAAGCTTCGATCCATATGGCAAACGGTATATTTAAAATCACTGCCAAAAATAACAGTGCTGCCAATAAATATGTAAAAGAGGTATTACTGAATGGCAAGAAGCTGGAAACACCGTTCATCAATCACAGTGATATAGTGAATGGCGGAACATTGGAGTTTGT
>CAMTPG010000136.1 GCA_947074335.1 uncultured Parabacteroides sp. | reverse complement strand
TGGTTTCGGATTTGCAGGAAGCAGGCATTCCCTGTGTTTTTGTTCATCATGCCGAGCCTGATGAATCCTGGGAATATCGCAAAGCGGCTCAATACGGATTACAGGAATTTCCCTGTCTCAGTCTGTGTGTGCCTGTTTCGGGCGATATGCATGCAGATGCGGGTGTGCTGTTGCGTAAGTCGTCGATCCCGTTGTATCAACAGGTGCTGGAGATGTTGGCTAACGCACTGTATTAATTTAGCTTGCTGTTAAAATTCGGCCGTTTTCTCGATTGTGATCCGTTTCTCGCTTATCGGATGCGTAAATGTAAGAGCCGCCGCATGCAAATACAGGCGATCGGCTTTTTTGCCATAGAGTGAATCGCCTTTGATCGGAGCATTCAGCCCCTCCTGATGAGCGGCATGAACGCGCAGCTGATGTGTGCGTCCGGTTTTCGGATAAAACAGAATCCGGGTCTCCTCTTTTTCGCGGGAAAGTACCCGGAAACGGGTTTCTGCCGGTTTGCCGTGTATTGCATCAACAACCTGACGCGGGCGGTCTGCCGGATCAGGGCGCATCGACAGGTTGATAAATCCTTCATCGGCAGATACAATCCCGTTTAAAATAGCCTCATATCGCTTTTCGACAGTGCGTTTGGCAAACTGAGCCTGCAGCTGCTGATGTACAGGTTTGGTTTTGGCAATGAGCAAAATGCCGGATGTATCCATATCGAGCCGATGAACCAATAACGGTCCGGATGCTTCGGGATATGCTTTGCTGATCTGTTGTTGTACCGAATTGCAATCCAGTTTGCCGGGAACCGATAGCATGCCTGCCGGTTTGTGAATGGCCAGTATCCATTCGTCTTCGTAGAGAATTTCGAGTGTTACTTCTGCATGCAGATCAACCTGAAGCGGATTGGGTTCAACCTCTAATCCACGAAGCATAAATTGTAAAACAGGTTCGCATTTGTGTTTACAGGCCGGATAGTAATTGCCGTGTCTGCGAATTTCTCCTTCAGGCGATTTTCCCCACCAGAACTCGGCCATGGCCAACGGCTTTAAATCATGCAGATAGGCATATTGCAATAATCGCGGTGCTGCACATTCGGCAGTGCCTGCCGGTGGAATTTGTTGCGGCGTATCCCGAAACAGGTCGGTTATGCAGCGGCTTTCCTGATTGGCATTGCGCACAATAAACTGATTGAATAGTCGAAGCTGGAGCGCAGCTGATCGCTGTTTACGTTCATTCTTTAAGGTGGTTATTTGCTGTTCAATCTGTTGTACGGCCGATTTTGCAGCGGCTTCTTTTTCGGCCCAAATGGTTTTCATGCGTTTAAATTCGGCTTTCTGATGCTGACTTTCGCGAATCAGTTCTGCCGTTTCAGTTTCTGATAATCCGGATTGGCGGAGGTGTTCCCGTTTTTCGCGGGCTGTTTTCAGGGCTTCGCGTGCCGCGACAGTTTCCTGAAGAGCCTGATGTTGTATGTAGTACAACGCTTGCCGTATCTTTTGCGTTTCAGGATCATCATCAATTGCCATGATTTGTTGGTTAATCCGGCTGATTTTTGCCTCTTCTTCCGTAAAGAACCCCCGTGGATCCAGTAAATCATAAACAGGTGTTACAAAATAATCATGTTGGTTACTACCCGCAAGTACACCGGAGAAAGCTGCCAGAAAACCGGTTTCTCCGGTTGATGTCTGAACGGGTAATACACCGAACATTTTGCCCTGATCCAATTCGGCTTTCCATTCCGTCTGACCGGAAAGATAACTTTGTACCTCGCCGGCTGCCAAAATACACAACGGATGAGGTGTATAGTGGAAAGGATAGGTGAATTGTAGCGGTAACTCAATTTCCTGAATATCCTGCCGGAACGGATGAAAAGCCTTTGGTATCATAGTTTGATAATCGGTAAATTTAATATGAATGATCGGATAATAAAAACTTTTTATAATCTGATAAAAATATCTAAATCATGTAAGATAATCCAATCAATCCGTTTTATATGAATCAGATAAATTCAACAAAGCCGGTATGCAGATTAAATACGGCACCTACGATTTTGATTTTTCCTTCTGCTTCGAGCTCGGAAAGAATCTCACTGTTCTGACGAACCTGGCTTACCATATTTTCCACATTCTTAAATACTACCTGATTTTGGAAATCGGATGAATGATGATCTGACCCTTCAATATGACAGCTGTCGATAGCCGGCTGGATTTTAGAAAGCATCTGTGTCATATTACCTGCCTGTACACCTTCGCATGCCGAATGAACAGCGCCGCAACATTCATGTCCTAATACCAAAACTACTTTCGATCCTGAATGTTCACAGGCATATTCCATACTACCCAGAATATCCGGATTAACAATATTACCGGCTACGCGTGTAACAAACAGATCGCCAAGTCCTTTATCGAAAATGGTTTCAACCGGTACACGCGAGTCAATACAGGAAAGAACAATCGCCATCGGATACTGACCATCTTCGGCCGATTCAACGAGTTGCGACATGGCATCTCTGTCGTGCATGTGGCGGGTAATAAAATTCTCATTACCCTCTTTTAACAACATAATAACAGAGTCGGGAGATAAAGGAGCTACATCTGCAGCATGTAAAACATGCGTCTCGGCTATTTCCTGATCAACTTTAACAGAGGTGGAAGATTGTGTGCAACTGGTTGCAATCAAGGCAGATAAAGCCAGAGATAAACATACTTTTTTCATTTTCTTTTTCTTTGTAGAGTTAAAACGGGTGCAAAGGTAGAGTTTCTGTTCAGATTGTGATTCTTTGAAGTGCTAAAAATTTAAGGGATGATGAAAAAATATAAGAAAGCTTTATTTGAGACCGTGCATTACGATTAGAATGATCCTGTAAGTTTTAAATGGTTTATATTTATTCAAAAGCCTGTTTTTTCTGAATAATTCCGGTATAATATTCTTTTACTTTATCCCATTCATAATAGGGATAATGATCTGTTTCGATCGGAAAAGTTACCGGTTGTTCATTTAAAAACATTTCAATCAAATAATGATTTTCGGAATTTTTAAAGACAACCCAGATAATATTGGCAGCCATAGGTGCTATTTCATAATCTTTCCAGACTTTATAAATATCGGGCGTTTGCTTTGTTATTGCCGATGCTTTTGGAATCTCGAGTAAAGCCGCAAAGGGAATGATTGTTTCTGCATGGGCAAATCGCAGAAATGCAATGGGCGAATTGTAATTTAATCCCTCTTCGGTGGTTACTATAAAGTTTTCGAGTAAGGGCATGGCAATGCGCGTCTGAATATGTCCGGCCAGCGGCGATGGTCCTTTTTCAAGATATTGCCGGGCATTTTCCACCATCCAGCATTCACGCATATCTGTTTCTTTCATTAAGGGAACCAGTTCAGAAGGCATTTGCATATCGGGTGCAATGGCGATACAATCGTAAAGTGCCATGGCAAATTGTATGAGTTGACCGGTGGGCATACCGGTTGTTTCGCTGATATAATTTACAGCAACATTATTATCTCGCAGTAATTGCTTTTCGTATAGCTCCATGTCGCGATGCCAGCTGCCATTTTTTACGAATTCAAGATATTGCGCATCGGTCTCAAAAAAGTTGAGGATATGATTGTGACGAACCAGATAATCAGCATCAATAATCCGGTTTTCTACAGCTGTGGCACTTTCCACGCCATGCATAAAGCTTCGATAGCTTTCCACGCATCGCTCTTTCGGATCAATCCAGGCATAAATCATATTAAATGGCTGCGCTCCGAATCGCTTAACCAGCCGGCGACCGATTCCCTGTTGTTGTTGTTCGCCAAGCGGCGTCAGCATGCCCCATTTATCCTGAAGTATTTTAGTCCAGATATCCATCTGGGAGAGTAATTTTTGGCCGGCAGTAGTCAGTGTATTAATTTCGGCTGCCTGTTCGAGTATTTCATGAATGGTCTGAATGCATTTATCGGATATCGGATACCGGGAACCGTGTCGCGAGATATGATTAATTAAAACAACTTCATAACCGGGCGGAGGTGTTTCGGGACCCATATCCTGATAGGCGTAAGGCATATAA
Organism: uncultured Parabacteroides sp.; assembly: GCA_947074335.1. Classification (GTDB taxonomy): domain Bacteria; phylum Bacteroidota; class Bacteroidia; order Bacteroidales; family Tannerellaceae; genus Parabacteroides. The sequence goes on along the minus strand of CAMTPG010000136.1, from coordinate 3,036 downwards.
GTGCCCAGCAAATGCTCATTCTGCGATACGACAACGGATGGCAGGATGAGGATAACACCAATAATAAAAAGAATACGGACAAACATAATACTCTGCGTTAATAATTGTAGATTTAGTCTTTTTCATAATACTGTTTTAACAGGCCTTTTGTTTAAGAATTTGATGTTTTTTGTATTAAAATTTGAGGAATGCTATAAAAATAGAAACTCTTCACTTTTTCAGTTGTTTATTTTTATGAATAATAATTTTAAAAATGTATAACTTTGCAATACATCCTGAGTTAAACAGAATTTATTTATTAAATCAATATAAGAAATGAGCTTAAAAGAAGATCTAAAACAAAACATGAAAGAGCATTATTTGCGGTTATATGCTTCTATTCAGGTCGTATTGCGTAAATCTTTTGTTCGTTTTCTGTGTATTTTTTTTATTGCAATTTCGATCGCGGCTATTATTATCAGCTCATTTGTAGGTAAATCCTATCAATTGATTTTGTTTGGAATTATCTTCGTATCATCGATATTTTTTGCAATCGAATATATTTTCAGGTTATTATCAGCGCCGGCTATGCATCCTGAACAATCATTTTTGAAATCGAGAATTGCTTATGCCTTTTCCTTTTACGGTATTATTGATTTTATTGCCATGCTTCCCAGTGCACTGGCGTTTCCTTATATCGGAACCGATGTGGCTCATATTGTGATTTTGCCTTATGTGCTGACTATCTTTAAACTGATTCGTTATTCCCGTTCATTTCGTATGATCGGCGAGGTTCTGGAAATGGTGAAAGATGAATTGGTAACAGCCTATTCGGCCTGTTGTATTTTAATTACTTTTTCGGCTATTCTGATGTATCATGTTGAGCATCGTGCACAGCCCGAAGCTTTTTCAAATATTGGCGATAGTTTCTGGTGGGCCGTTGTTACGTTTACAACTGTGGGATATGGCGATATTTATCCCATTACTCCGTTAGGAAAAATATTAGGCGGCGTAATCAGTATGATCGGGATTGCCATGATTGCCATTCCTACAGGTATTATCAGTTCGGCCTTTATCAATATTATGCAGCGCAAAAAGAATCAAAAACTGAATAATACTGACGATGTTGCCCTGCAGGATCAGGAAGATAAATCCATGGAAAATGCCGATTGATCAGGCTGGAGTTTGTATTTTATATTCTGTATCCTGTATCCTGTATTTATATTCTTTATCTATAATTACAGATTAAAATCGTATATATATTCACTCTCATTTCCGGCTGCATCGGTAACCGTTAAAATCAGCGTATGAGTACCTTTTGCCAGAGATGATTTATTAAATTTATGGGTAATGACCGAACGATTATCCATTTCGAAGAGAATAAAGTCATCATCCAGTGTGGCACGATAGGTTTTTACGCCGCTCAGATTGTCGGTCAGACGAAATGCAAACTGTTGTCTGCCGAGCCAGTTCTCCTGTTGAAGCGGAGTAATAACCGGCGGTTTTGTATCCTGACTGATCGAATAGGCTCCCAATTCACGGATCGGAGCATTGATCCAGCCATTTTGATACGTTCCGCCAATCCAGCTTCGTTTTCCGTTGCGAACACTCACTATGCCATACTGGCGTTTTTCGGGTAATGTATCCCGCATCACACGCAACGAAAGTTGTGCCTGCTGATGCAAAGCAACCGGTTGGTTATGCAACTGATGTACACCGGCCAAAGCCAGACTGTCTTCTTTTACGGAATAAGCAAAATTCAGGTTATCATATAAATTCCCTTTGGGAATGGTTAAGCGGAGGCCTTTCGCTCCAAAGCGATTCTCAATAAACCAGTGAAACGGCGTGGTATTTTCTGTATCGGGTTCGGGAATATCCTGTTCTGAACCATCTATCCAGACCGACAATTTTGTACTGTTGCCAAAAGCATCGGTTAAGGTATAGACAAAATGATAAGTGCGTTCTTCGTCAATATGAACCACGCCGCGGTTTTTACTTTTGATAAAACGAAGCCGGTTTCCCGGTTCCACATACGAGCGTGAATAGAAGCTGCGCTGATTTCGCCATTGTTCGTAATCGGTGAAGCTGTTCAGGTAACGCGTTTCATCGAAAGCAAAACGATCGATGTCGCTGTGAAAAATCAGCTGACTGTCCACTTCCAGCCGGATCTCTTTTACACCATAAATATTGGAGGTGTTGTCCATATAATCGTAGGCATTTACACCCAGTCCGATTTCGCCCCAGGCTTTGATCGGAGTTGCAATTGTTTGTTTGCCATTTTTGGCCGTTACCGGTTTAAAGCTCTGTTTGCGTGCTTTTCCGTTCACCACGCCTTTTCCTTCCATCGGATAAACCATGATTTGATTTATGCGTGGCGGTTTTGTATCGGTTATCTGATCCCGGAAGTACACAATCGGATCCAGCACCTCTTCGGTTTTGGTGTCGCGCACTTCGAAATGCAGGTGCGGACCGGCCGAACTGCCTGTATTCCCGCTGTAAGCAATGAGATCGCCCTGATCAAACTCAAATAATCCGGGTTCGGGATACAGATTGACGGCGAAACTTTCGGTTGCATATTGCTTTTCTTTGATATAATCGGCTACTTCGGGTGTAAAGCGCTGCAAATGGGCATAGACAGTTGTGGTGCCGTCAGGATGATCCAGATAAAGTGCATTTCCGTAACCCCACGGACTCACCGAGATACGCGAAACATAACCGGGTAGAACGGCGCGTATCGGTTTGCCTTCCGCTCCCTGAGTCTTGAAATCAATTCCCGAATGAAAATGATTGCTGCGCAACTCTCCAAAACTGCCGCTAAGTAAAATCGGAAAATCAAAAGGCTGGCGGATTGATTGCCCGAAAACGGGAATAATTCCGGAAAGCGTTAATAAGAAGATGCAATTAATGAGCAAGCGTTTATACATAGCACAGTGCGGGATAGAAAAATAATTAGACATTGAATTACAAAGATACAATTTATTTCACAAAGCTGAAATCGATCAATACGGGAAGATGATCGCTAAATCCCTTTTCATAGCGATATCCGTGATATGAACG
>CAMTPG010000135.1 GCA_947074335.1 uncultured Parabacteroides sp. | reverse complement strand
AGCAGACGTTGTCCTGCCAGCCATCCGCTGTCGGTTAATTCCTGTTGCAATTTTTTATTTTGAAGTATCCACCGTCGCAGTTGTTTCGAAGCATAATCCGGAGCAAGATGTGGCAGGTAATTCATGGCAAATTCTTTATAAGAATAGGATCTGATTGTAAATTCCTTTTCCATAGTGTTATAAATTTAATAAAGTTGTGTTATTCGTGCGGCTAATGTTTCTATCGTTAACCGGTTGCAAGATACGCATTAAATTTGTATTACTATAACATAAATATGTTAATTAACTATCTGGAATTCAGTATTAACATAGTTGAATACAAAGCTAAAAAACTTGAATATATTAAAATAATATTAGGGCAAAAAAGCGTGGGGTATGCGTTGGTTTGTTAAGTTTATTAAATGGTTAAAAAAAGCGCCAAAAAACACACTAAAGGGTGAATTATATCACAAATATACACGCAAATGTTTGCTTTTACAACCAAATAACAAGCCGAAACGGCGCATATTTTTAACTCAATAGAATGTGCGACAGATTGTATTGTGACAATAATCAATATAATATCCATTGAACCGGCATGCTTGTATAAATGAATACAGGCATACGCAAATGTTTGTTTATTACAGGTAACTGTTTTTTCGGAAAGAAATCGGATGAAAAGATATCCGCCCTGAATCATCCGTCCGACATCTGCAGACGAACCTTCCGAAATCCCCTTGCAAAGGAATCCGAATCCCTTTACAAGGGGATTTTGAATCTGTCGGGGGGTATCGGCCGGCGGATGCCGATGTATCGGTTCACGGATCGGGAGGTATTCAGGGAGCGGGCTTTTGGGGTATCATCGGGAGATGCCGCCCCGCCCGGGTAGTATAAAGATACACAATTTGAGCGGGGTTGTCAAGAGGAAACGGGAAAAGAAAAAATCATTCCTCTTTGCGGTAAAGTTCGCCAATGGATCTTCCCCAGACTGCCAGCTGATTGATAACGGGGATAACCGACCGGCCCAGTTCGGTCAATTCGTATTCCACTTTGGGGGGTACAACGGGAAACACCGTTCTTTTGATTAATCCGTCGCGTTCCAGATCGCGCACGGCCTGGGTGAACATCTTATTGGATATGCCGTGAATGAGCTGTTGTAATTCGCTGGAACGTCGGGGTTTGCATTGCAGGTGGTATAGCAGTAACGACTTCCATTTGCCGCCGATTACATTCACCGCCAACTCCAGTGAACAGAAATATACCTCTCCGTTCAAAAAATATTGATTTTTATTGCACTGATTCTCCATAAAATACACTATTTAGTTACTATATCACAATATGGTAAGTACTTGCAAAAGTAACAGTATGCGTTTAGCTTTGCAAGAAAATAATAAATAATTTAAGGCATGAACGGATTAAAACGATTTCTCCAACTCATCACCTGCATCCTGCTTTTGATGGTTGTTGCGATAAATAAGGAGGGGCGGGTGTTTAATCGTCCGGTGGATGAGTTATTTAAGAAAGAACAAAAGGAACAGGCCGACGAGTGGGTGACTGCCGACGGCACACGGGTAATATCGACCCGGACCATGGGGAAGGGTATTTTCGGGTATGCCGGCAATACGCCGGTGCAAATCAGTCTGAAGGATGGCCGCATCCAAAAAATAGAGCTGCTGCAGAATTCGGAATCGCCCGACTTTCTGGCTTCGGTGCTGAACAGCGGTCTGCTGACGGCCTGGGACGGGCTGACTCCCGCAGAGGCGATTGCCCGGACGGTGGATGCCACAACGGGAGCCACGCTCTCCTCGTCGGCGATTATAGAAAATGTAAACCATGCTTTGCGCTATGCCACCGATACGGCTCCGGCCGGTAGTGCGTCGTCATTCAAATGGCATGATCTTCGATTTTGGGCGGTTCTCGTACTGGTGACCGGAGCCATGGTGTTGCCGCTGTTCTATAAAAATAAGCGGTACAGAATGGTGCAGCTGGTTCTCAATGTGGTTGTTCTCGGTTTTTGGAGCGGCAGCTTTATCTCCCTCTCGCTGCTGGTTAATTTCTTCTCGAACGGACTGAATATCTGGCTTTCGGTGATCCCTGTTTTGCTGCTGATCACGGCTTTTATATATCCGCTGTTCGGAAAGAAGAATCATTACTGCACCTGGGTCTGTCCGATGGGCTCCTGCCAGGAGCTGTTGGGCAAAACCAATTTTTACAAACTCAAACTGACGCAGAAGCAGCTGAAATATCTGGACTATTTCAGAGAGGGTCTGTGGTTTCTGATCATGGGCGTGATGTGGGCCGGCATCGGTTTTGAGGTACTGGATTACGAATTATTCACCGCATTTTTATTTACCAGCGCCTCGGTACCGATAATAATCGGCGCTGTTATTTTTGCCCTGCTCTCGTGTGTGGTGCAACGTCCGTACTGTCGTTTTGTATGCCCCACAGGCTCGCTGTTAAAATTCACTCAACAAACCAAATAAACAATATAATATGAATACATCGAAAATACTGAATATTATCCTGGCTCTGTGCCTGCTTGTTTTATCCTTCAAAATTGCATTGAAGGGGGAGGAGACTGCATCCGAAACGACTTCAATTAAAACAAAAAATGATATGAAAACATTATTGGACAAGACTCAGATCGGTAATCTTAATCTGAAGAACCGGTTTATTCGTGCCTCGATAGAAGACAGAACCAATCAGGGTTTTATCGATAAAGAGGCAACCACCGAATTGTATGTGAACCTGGCCAAAGGCGGGGTGGGTACCATCCTCTCGGGCTATACGGTGATCGACGAACGCGAGAAGGATATGGATATTTTTGCCATCTACGACGACCGGTTTATCGATCAGTATACGGAGCTGACTCAGGCGGTGAAGCAGCACGGCGCCAATTTCCTGATGCAGCTGGTTCAGCTGGGCTCCAATTACAGAATAAAGGATGAGCTGACGCACGAAGTGCCGGGGATGAGTGCCGTGGCAAACCTGAAAACGGGCATCGTACCCAAAGCGATGACACGCGACGAGATCAAAGCGCTTGTCGACCGGTTTGCGCAGGCTGCCGTGAGAGCCAAGAAATCGGGATTCGACGGTGTCGAGATCCATGCTTCGCACGGCTATCTGCTGCATCAGTCGGCCACACCCTACTACAACCGCCGCACGGATGAGTATGGCGGCAGTCGCGAAAACCGGTTTCGCCTGACAATAGAGGTCTACGAAGCCATCCGCAAAGCCGTGGGCGATGAGTATCCGATTTGGATCAAAGTGCACAGCGAAGACGATTTTGAAGGAGGCATCACTCACGAAGACTGTATCTATTTATGTAAAGAGCTCGACAAACGAGGCATCGACGCCATCGAGATAAGCGGTGATTTCTGGAGCGGCCGCGGCAATAAGGCCTATTACAGAGAGATCGCAGCCAAAATAGCCGATCAGATCTCAGCCCCCGTCATCGTAACAGGCGGAAACCGCGATTTCGACGAGATGGAAAAGATGATCAACGAAACCAATATCAGCTACCTGGGCATGGCCCGCCCGCTGATGCAGGATCCGGGGATGATCGGGCGGTATGTGAGGGGGAGGGAGTGAGCGAGCTTCTGATCTGGTTTGTTTCTGATCTGTCTGTGCCGGAGCACGGACAGATCATGATTTAAAGCGAATCAATTTGCCCGGAAGCAGACCGATCCTTATATAAACCGAATCGTGTTCAGTATTTCATCCACATAGTCGTCGTCGCCGTTATCATAACAGGAAAGTAAGCAGATTTTACCCGTTTTGGCATTGGTCATCAGAATAAAACGCCAAAAAAGAGATCCGTCTTCCGACGGATATTTCATCGCTTTATAGAAATAGGGGTGACCGTTGATGCTGTATTTTTCATTGATTACCTCCTGCGACGGGATTTCCGCAATTCGCTCATCCTGCCAGTTTTCCCAGTATTCATTAAAATTGGAGGCGGAATAATCTGTTTCATAATCACTGCAAAAGGTGATTGTGGCATTGTTTTCGGATTCTAATTCATAAAATGTAAGCTGCGGGTTCGTAAGCTCTTTTTTCTCACATACAAAACCTTCGGGGCGTTTAAAAATTACTTTTCCGTCGGTGTATTCATTTTCAACAAGAACAAGGGTCGCCTTAGGTTCTTCAACCGGATTTGCTTCTTTATTGATTAAATCGATGGTACCTGCCGAATAGAAAAACAGGGGAATAAGCGCGACGATGGCAATGATGTAATAATCTTTGGCTGTTCTTTTTCGGAAACTTTTCGGAATGACCTCTGCCACCTGTCTGGAAAAACATAAAAAGGAAAACCAGACCATCGTGTAAATCAGAGAACGGATGATGTGGTTCAGACTACCGATACCGGTTGTCTCATATTCGCCCAGTCCCAACACAAAGAGATTGAAAGCGAATAAAGTAACCGTATAGATCTTCGCTAAAAATACGGCATCAGGTTTGCGGTTATAAAACGAATAGATCACATAACACGCTAACAATAGTATGACAATGAAGGTGGCAATATCGGAAAATGCCAGGAAATAGCTTCCGCCACAGTCTTCAAGGCTGAAGGATGTAAGCGCAAGGATTAAGCTTACGGATGGTCCGACACACGTTAATATTAAATAAAGCAAAAGCCAGCCTTTGATCGTTGTATTCGCTTTTAAATAATCGGAAGTGATAACCGATGTCTTTTCATCTGCGTTTGAGAAATTGTTATTTCCACAGGTATCCATAACCTGTTTCTCTTCATTCAGTTCATTTGTATTCATTTCAGTAATTTGTTTTATATCATATACTACTCCTGTTTTTTCATTCCCGGCATTCGCTGCCTTTTATTTACCGGCTGCGGATTCTTTCGAACGGATGGGTCTGTCGTGCGGTAATCGGGGCGAAATTAACCAATTTTTTGTAATGTTAAAAAATTAGATTTAATTTTCTGAATAATATTTTTATATATTTGTAGGGATGCTAATTCAGCATCTTTGTTAATCTTGTGGATGAGTCGGACGCCGGGTGGTAACCGGTTTGTGAAACGCCGGCTCAATAAAAATAACTAATTATGAAACATTCCTTCTTAACCCTGGTGCTCCTGCTGGCAGGTGCCGCTACACAGCACACCGCAGCACAACATGAAACGATGTTCACCAATTATCCGAATAACAGGCAGCCGCTCTATCAGAAGCGTTACATCGAACTGCCCCTGGGCGCTATCCGTGCCGACGGCTGGCTGTACGAACAGCTGGTGCGGATGCAGAAGGGGATGACCGGCAATCTGGATCGGGTGTACGAACAGGTGATAGGGCCGCGCAACGGCTGGCTGGGCGGCGACGGGGATGTGTGGGAGCGCGGTCCGTACTGGATAGACGGTTTGTTGCCGCTGGCTTATCAGCTCGATGACAAAGCGCTGATTGCGAAAGTGCAGCCCTGGATCGAATGGACACTGGCTTCGCAACAGGCCGACGGCTATTTCGGCCCTGCCACCGATCGGGAGCCCGAAGCGGGGTTGCAGCGTAATAATGCACGCGACTGGTGGCCGAAGATGGTGATGCTCAAAGTGCTGAAACAATACTATTCGGCTACGGGCGATGAACGGATTATTCCGTTTATGACCCGCTATTTCCGGTATCAGCTGCAGCAACTGCCCGTAACGCCGCTGGGCAACTGGACCTTCTGGGGCGAACAGCGCGGAGGCGATAATCTGATGATTGTGTACTGGCTTTATTCGCTTACGGGCGATGCTTTTTTGCTGGAGCTGGGCGAGCTGATTCATAAACAGACCTACAACTGGACGCATGTTTTTGCCGATACCGATTATCTGCTGAAACAGCACACCATGCACTGTGTCAATCTGGCGCAGGGTTTTAAAGAGCCGGTTATTTATTTCCAGCAGAGCAAAGATCCTGCACAGCTCACCGCCATGGAAACGGCTGTGTATAAAATACGGCAGAATATCGGCCTGCCTACGGGTTTATGGGCCGGCGACGAGCTGTTGCGTTTCGGGAATCCCGTGTACGGTTCCGAACTTTGTACGGCCGTGGAGATGATGTTTTCGCTCGAAAGCATACTGGAGATCACCGGCGATGTGCAATGGGCCGACTATCTGGAGCGGGTGGCTTACAACGCTTTGCCCACGCAGGTAAACGATGATTATACCGCCCGTCAGTATTATCAGCAGACCAATCAGATTGAAATTACCCGCACCTGGCGCGAATTCTCCACGCCCCACGATGATACCGATATTTTGTTCGGCGAACTCACCGGTTATCCCTGCTGCACCTCGAATCTGCATCAGGGCTGGCCCAAATTTACCCGGAATTTATGGTATGCCACGGCCGATAACGGCATTGCCGCGCTGGTTTATGCCCCCTCGGTGGTGCAGGCCCGGGTGGAAAACGGCAAAGCGGTCCGGATAACCGAGCAGACGGGATATCCCTTCGACGATCAGATCACCTTCACCTTTACGTTTCCGGAGAAAGGGGTTAAATCGGCCGTCTTCCCGTTTCATCTGCGCATTCCCGGCTGGTGCAAACAGCCTGTTGTGCGACTGAATAATCAGCCTGTTGATGTGGATGCTTATCCCGGACAAATCGCCGTGATCAACCGCACCTGGAATCAGGATGATGTGATCACGCTCGAACTGCCTGCCGATATCAGCATTTCGCGCTGGTACGATAATTCGGCCGTGGTAGAACGCGGTCCGCTGCTGTATGCCCTGAAAATGAATGAGACGCATACAAAGCGGGAGATGGAGCAAGCGCAAACCACCCGTTACGGCACCTTCTTCACGGAAGTAACCTCCGATTCGCCTTGGAATTATGCCCTGCCCAAAGCCGCCATCCGGCCCGAAGCGGTTGCCGATGCATTCCGGCTGCAAAAGAAAAGCGGCCCGCTCAGTCCGTACCCCTGGAATGTGGAAAATGCGCCGCTCGAAATTCATACCCGGGCATATCGCGTAAAGAACTGGACCGCTTATCGCGGCTCGACCGGTCCGATCGCTTTTTATACTCAGCAGGGTAATGATTTCGGAGAGGAGGCCGAAGAGATTGTGTTAATACCGTATGGTTGTACGACGCTGCGGGTTACGGAGTTTCCGGTGCGGTAGGAGA
>CAMTPG010000134.1 GCA_947074335.1 uncultured Parabacteroides sp. | reverse complement strand
CCGGCGAACATCGCATCACCTAACAAGGGTAACATACCTAAAATTGTAGTGCCCGAAGCCATTGTTACCGGAACAATACGTGTTTTGGTTGCTTCAATAACAGCAGTTGCCGGAGCTAATCCGGTATTAAGCTGTATGCCGATCTCATCTACCAATACAATTGCATTTTTGATATTCATACCAATCAAACCAAGCAATCCGAGAGTGGCAAAGAAATCGAGCGATTTACCAAATACAAGCAATCCCAATACAACTCCGATAAAGATCAAAGGCAACATACACATGATCAGAACCGGTTTGCGGTAATATTTGGGGAACAGGAATAACAAGGTAATATAAATCAAACCAAACATCAGAGGAATATTTTTAGCAATGGCTGTATTTCCTTTATCCTGTTCGGATTGTTCGCCAAAATATTGCATTTTATAACCTTCGGGAACTTTGATCTGATCTTGGATATCCTGCCACAAATGGCTGAATGCAGCCATTGTATTTGCACCACGTTTGGGTTCACACTGCATCATCATGTAGCGCTGGCGATTGTATCGTTTTACCACATTGAATTCATAATCGAGAGCAAAATCATCAATTACCTGTTCAACGGTTACCGGTTCTCCTTTTGCACTATATACAGGTAATGTTTTGATATCATTCAGATTCATAGACCGCAAATCGGCATCCTTCATAAGAATAGGCATAAACACATCATTTTCACGATATTCGCCCAAAGGTATACCATTAGTTGCCGATCGAAGCGAATAGGCTACCTGCTGACGGGTAATTCCCAAACGCAATCCTTTTTCCTGCGAATAAAGAGGTTTCCATACAGGCACTTTATTACCCCAACTGTTACGCACTTCCATTACATCATCATAATTACGTGCAATGGCCTGAGCCTGTTGGGTTAGTGCGATTAATGAATCCACATTATCACCGATAAAACCAATTTCGATCGCTGCATCAGGTACAGGCGAGAGCGCAAACAGCGCCGAACGGGTCAGGATATCAGGATAATTAGCCACCATATATTCGTAGAATTTCGTTTCTTCGGCTTGTGCATCTTTTGATTTTACCGTTTCAATCAAAACATTGGCAAAATTAGGTTTCGGGCCTAAGGATGTACTTGCCAGATAATAACGAACCGGCGAACCGCCCATGGTGAATGAATAGGATTTAATTTTATCGTTTGTTTTCAGATAATCTTCAATTTCCAGTACTTTCGATTCGACATCTTCAATTCCATAACCTTCCGGGAATATTAAATCGGCACGAAAATAGGGTTTATTCATAATAGGGAAGAAACTTTGCGGCATCACACTCATTACATATAAAGCAATGAACAGTGTAACAACAACAGAACCCAGCGTAATGTAACGTCGTTTGATTAATCGCGACAGGATTTTCTCAAAGCGATGGTATAATTTAGAGTCGTAAGGATCTTTACTTTCTTCACCCGGTTTTTTCTCTTTCAAAATAAAATTACCGAATGTTGGAGTTTGTGTTAAAGCCAAAATCCAGCTTAAACCCAAAGATACAGCCAATACAATAAATAAAGGTTTAACGATCTCGGCCACAGATGCAGGCGCCAGATACAAAGGAAGAAATGAACAAACCGCAATAAAGGTAGCACCTAAAAGTGCCCATTGTGGTTTGATTGCACCGTCAATCAATGCCTGACGACGCGGAACACCGCGTTTAATACCAATCTGTGCATTATCGGTAACTACAATGGCATTATCAACCAACATACCCATTGCAATAATGAAAGCTGCCAATGATGTACGGTTCAAACCTACGCCCATCAATAACATCAACAACAATGTTCCACCTACCGAGAATAATAAAGAACTACCTACCAGCATACCTGCACGCGAACCCATCACAAGGAAGATTACAACGATTACAATCAGCAACGATTCCATCAGGTTCAAAATAAAACCATTATTGGCTTCATCGGCAATTTTATTTTCGGGATAGATTGTTTTCATTTCCATTCCGATCGGAAAAATCGGTTCCATTTCGGCCAGTTTAGCAGCCACAGCATTACCTACAGCTACCACATCATCTTTTGCACCGGTTGCAACACCAATACCTATGGCGCGTTTACCATCAACACGCATTAATGTGGATGGCGGATCCATATAACCCCTTTCGATAGTGGCTATATCGCCCAAACGAACTTCTCCGCCGCCTTTTGTTACGATCAACTGTTCGCGAATATCCTGAATATCTTTATAGGTACCTTCGGCACGAACACGCAGAGAATAAGTACCGGTCTGTATCTCACCTGTATTTACCAATAAATTCTGTGTTTGTAAAACCTGCTGTATTGAATTGGGATCTATTCCTAAATTGGCTAATTTCGGAATGGAAATTTTTACATTTACAACCTGTGTCTGTTCGCCAAAGAGCATTACTTTTTGTACACCATTGATAGGTGTTAACTGGGTTTTAATTTTTTGGGCCCAATCGCGCATATCATCATATGTAAATCCGTCATCGGCTGATAAGGCATAATAAATACCAAATACATCACCAAAATCATCACTCACACTAATGGAAGAGGCCCCCGTAGGAAGTTTTGATTGTATATTAATTACTTTTCTACGCAACTCATCCCATTTTACAGGCATATAATTGGGATCTATAGTCGGTTGTAATTCAATCGAAATCTTCGACATACCGTAATAAGATTCGGATTTGATTTGCAAAACATCCGACATGGATTGAATTTCTCGTTCAATCGGCTCGGTGATCAATCTTTCCACTTCAAAAGGATCGGCACCCGGATATTGAGTAACCAAAACTGCCTGTTTGATTACAAAAGGTGAATCCTCCTTTTTAGGAAGTTTGAAGAAAGACATTACACCACCTATCAGCATAATAGCCAGAAAGAAGTATATTATCTTCTGATTGTCTAAGGAATATTTTGGAATATTCATTGTATATTTGTTTTTCTGCTTAATCTGTTAATACTTTTACCTGCTGACCGTTAACCAGACGTGTTGCACCTGCACAAACCACTCTGTCGCCGGCTTTTAAGCCTTTAGTCACAACCACATCATCTTTACCGATCAATTCCACTTCGGTAATTTCACGACGTTCTACCTGTTGTGTCTGATTATCATATACAAAAACATATTTATTATCATTTGCATCGTCGGCTACTATTGCTGAAATAGGAACACGAACAGCGCCCTGATCGAATGATTCACTTTCAATATTTAAAATCACGCGACAAGAGAATCCTACTGCAACTTTATATTTATTCAAATTAAATGCAGGATCATCAATATGCAGGAATACCGGAACACCCGAACCATCAGGTGAAGCTTCCACATATTCTTTTACTTTTGCTTTAAAACGAATGCCTTTATAGTTATCGAATTCCACATAGATAGAATAGGGATTCGAGAAAAAGATCACATTGGTTTCAGGCATTGTAAACTGAACCTGTAATTTTGTAGGATTAATCAGACAAACAATGGCCTGACCGGCATTCACTTTCTGATAATTTTCTACATATTTTTTCTGAATAAATCCATCGAAAGGTGCACGCAGTTTTGTTTGCTCCAATTGATTTTGGGCATATTCGAATGCCGCCTGTGCATTTGAATACGACGCTTGTGTGGATTCATATTCCTGTTGAGATATCGCTTGCTTTGCAATCAATTTTTGGGCACGTTGTAATTGAGCCTCTGCTGTTTGAAAAGATGCTTTTTTCGCTTCAAATTCCCACTGATAATCCAATGGATCAATTTCTGCCACGACCTGACCTGTTTTTACATTCTGTCCCTCTTGAACATTCATCGAGATAAGCGGTCCTGCCATTTTAAACGCCAGATCACTAAACTGATCGGGAGAGACTACGCCGCTAAATGATTTTTCCACGACATTTAAAGAGGTTACTTCAGCCAATTTAACCGGACGTGGTCCCTGCTCTTTTACAGTTGGATGACTACAAGAAGCCAATGCAACCAAAGCAAAAATCGGGATTAATTTTACATTCATGATAACTTGTCTTTTTATTTATTATTATTTTATTATTTACGCCTATTTAAATACAAAAAAATATTATGATTCTTAAATACAACATTTATTTAAAATCCATTGTTCCATGATAATTGTTTCTTTTTCAATCATCTTCAGTAAAAACACGTTAAAAAGACCAACTATTCCAGTCAATTTTAGCCTCCATTTTCCGTTCTTCTTCTGAAGGAATTATTGGAAAAAAATCAATTTGTGTAACTTTTTCCACACTATCTACCGGAATGGCCATGGATTGTAAAGATGTATTTTTATAATCTCTGTTTTCAAAGATAAAGGCGATAGCTTTATATTCATTGCCATCGTGATAACACAATACTTTATAAAATTGTCCGGGAACACCGACCCGGTTTTTCCCCAAACGTCTCATATCCTTTTCAATAACCGGTCCTGTCACAATAAATAAGGAGCCGTTCTCTTTTGCCCATAATCGGCATTGTTCTTCCAGTTCTTTCCATATTCCGCGGTTTAAGCCCGGTTTCTGTGGACAAATATTGCTGAAATAAAATGATTCGCGCATTGCTTTAGCCGACCATCTCATATCGCCTGCCGGAGCCAGATGACCACGATCGAATCCGGTACGGGTATAATCTTCATTGAGAGCAGTAGCTCCCTTCACCTGCGGATCAGGGACAAATTTATTGGATCGTTCTGTATCTTTACTTAGTGCTTCATCAGCTGTTAATTCATAAGCTACCCAATTCGCAATACAATAATCTGAATTATAAGAAACCGTATAACCTTCGTGTTTGATGATTTGCTCGGTTCGTTTATCACGAATTTTCGGAATTTCAATATCCGCGGGGATTTTGAATGTTTTAGTCCGGGATTTGTCCGGTTGTTTATTCTGTTTTACAGACGAAAGTTCTTTATCCTTTTTAACAGTTGTCTTTTTTTCTGTTTGCGGGGATTTAATTTCTTTTTTATTTTCCGTTTGTGATTTTACAGCGGCAGAATTTGTCTGTAAAGGATGAAAATAATCATACACAAACAAACTCCCTATAAGACAAAGAAGTACGATAAATACAGCAATAAAAATATTTTTAATGCCTTTTATAAACGAAGATGTTTTCGCAGCCTTTTTCCGCGATCTTTTTGTCTTCTTTTTTTTCGCCATTGTATCTATACCTATTTCCTATCTCGATGCAAATGTAAGTATTATCATTATTTAAAACAATAGTGTTAAAAGAAGAATTAAGTTTAATCTGTATGAATCATAATTTTATGCTTACCTGCGTTAAAATATTTAGTTTTGCTTACTGAAACCGGCACTTCTGCACATGTATTTTCCGGCACTGTTAAATGCATGATTATATTTTTCTTACCTCGTTTCATTGACACTTCAATTAAACCATATCGGGTATCAATTGCAGCAAAGGCTTCGTTTAAATAACCCAATTGCGGTTGAATACAAAATGTTTCGAATCCCGGAGATAAGGGAGATATGCCGCAGACCTGCTGACTCAGCATTGTTAACGGACCGCCACTCCAGGCATGATTAATGGTTCCTCCGCCAAAACCCTCAGGACCAATCCCCCATCCTTCAAACAAGGTTGTATAATCATCATAATTCATCATATTCTGATAACGCTGCTTCATCCTGTCGAGAGCAAAATCGGGTTCTTTCATCAGAAACAATGCTTCCAAAACATATTTTTCCATATACGGACTGGCATGATACTGCTGTTTGAACTGCTCCAATAAAACCGGATATTTATCAGCAGATGCTAAGCCGGAAACTACGGCCATGGCTTGTGAACGATCATCTGTTTCGCCTGTATAATCAGGAGAGCGATAGGCTTCGCCTGTCCAATAGCGCTCATCAAAGCCCGAGACAATCTTTTGCATCATTTGTTCGATCTGCAGTACATCTGCTATTTCACCCAATTGTTCTGCAAATGCCTTTTCAGCTTTCAAAGCCAGATAATACCAGCAGGTGGTCAGCACACCAAGATCTATATTGTCGCCCCAGTCGCCCCAGCTCCATTCGCCGTGGCGTACAACCGGAAATCCGGAAGGATCAATTTGCCACACTTCATGCAGGTATTTTTGCATACCGGGATAAACAGATGCCACAAAACTACTGTCGCCCGAATAAAAATAGTGAGTATAGAAACCATACCATCCGATGGAGGCCAGCATTTGTAACGGAAGTTCTTTGCCCCAGTTGCCTGAAGGAACAGGAGAAAAGAATGTGCCGTCTTCACGCTGCCAGTTCATTAATTCGTAAATGCCTTTTAATGCCAGCTGCTGACCTGAAGGCGACAAGGCATAAAAGGTTTCGCCCAGCTCATTTACCTCATCTCCCCACCATTGGGCGCGCTCCCGGTCGGGGCAATCCATATACGTATCGCGCATAGTTACATAAAGTGTTCGCGCCGAACGCTTCCACAATTCAGTGAAAAAGGGATCATTACAATGAAAGGAACCCGAAAAATCTGCATCATACCCGGTTTCTCTGAATTTAACATCCAGCACCTCTATTCCGTCGGGGATCAGATACCACATTTCATGACCATTCATCCAGCCCAGACTTTCATATTCCTGAATGCCTGCTTTTGTAATGTATTCGGCGCGGATATTATTTTGACTTCCACCGGTATAATTATCGGTCAGCATTTCAATTGTTAATCCTTCGGGTGCATTGACTTTCAGATAGGGAGTTGCATGACAATTATAGGGCAGACTGCAAAACAAAGTATCACCATTATCGGATGTTCGCACCGAAGTATAATCCAGCAGACCCCAATCTTTAAACAGCGGGATCGGGCGTTTTACAAGCCGACCCAACGGACTCTTTGCCACATCAAAAACCGAAACCGCAAAGGGCATATTTCCGGCATAAACCGGTTGATTCCAGCCCTCTTTTTCCAGTCGTGCATCAAACCGGATATTACTTTCCGACAAACGATAATTAGGATGGGGTGCCTCTGTCTGCTGATAGGCCGGATACAAATCGCATTGCCAGCTGCGATCTGAAAGAATTTCCAGTCCGGGAGATATGGCCTCAAAGAAAAGTGCAGCCTGACCACTATTAACATGACTGAATCCGTTCTTCCCGAAATGCCACA
>CAMTPG010000133.1 GCA_947074335.1 uncultured Parabacteroides sp. | reverse complement strand
TCGGCACCTTTCATCGCCATCAGACGTGCAGCTTCCGGATACCATTGATCCCAACAAACCAATACGCCTAATTTGCCTACCGAAGTTTGTATAGGTTCAAAACCCAGATCGCCCGGCGTGAAATAGAACTTTTCGTAATAAGCCGGATCATCGGGGATGTGCATCTTGCGGTATTTGCCGGCCATGCTTCCGTCTTTTTCAATAACTACAGCGGTATTGTGATATAATCCGGGAGCACGCTTCTCGAAAAGCGATAATACAAGCACCACGCCCATGGCTTTCGCTATTTTACCGAAACGCTCGGTAGAAGGTCCGGGTATAGTTTCCGCCTGATCGAAAATTTCGGTATTCTCGGTCTGACAGAAGTATAGACCGTTATGTAATTCCTGTAAAATAACCAGTTCGGCACCTTCGGCTACACATTCGCCGATACGTGCTTCAAGACGTTTGATGTTGTCGGCATGATCGGCGGTATTCGCCTGCTGAATAATTCCTACTTTCATATTTTTTGTTCAGTTTCTCTTAATTATATATAGAAAGATTTATTGGATAAATCCTTCGGGATATTGCATGGTAACACAATGTAATGAACCATGTTGTTTAATAAGCGGCAAACAATCGATACCGATGATCTCGCGATCCGGAAAAGCATATTGTAATGCCTGACGGGCAATTTCATCTTTTTCGGGCGATTGATAGGTTGGCATCAGAACAGCACCGTTTATAATTAAAAAGTTGGCATAAGTTGCCGGCAGACGTTCGCCTTCCCATTCAACTTTGTCCGCCATCGGAAGCGGAATCAGCTGATATGGTTTACCATCGGCCTGAACAAAACTTTTCAGCTCATTCTCCATGGCCAGCAGTTCGGTATAATGTTCGTCGTCAGTATCTTTGCATTGTACATAGGCAATGGTATCTTCGCTGCAGAAGCGGGCCAGTGTATCTACGTGACTGTCAGTGTCATCGCCGGCCAGATATCCGTGTTCGAGCCATAAGATGCGGTGTAATCCGAATACATCTTTCAGATAATGTTCGAGCTCCTCTTTTTGCAAATATTCGTTGCGGTTCACTGAAGCCAGACATTCCACAGTAGTCAGTAAAGTGCCTTTCCCGTCTGATTCGATGCTACCGCCTTCCAACACAAAGGGTTGCATATTAATCGGAATAACATCGCCGGCAAAGGTATCCTGCATGCAAAGAATCCGGGTAATTAAATTGTCCATATCGGCCGCAAATTTCATGCCCCAACCGTTGAAAACAAAATCGTAAACCACCGGTTGCCCTTCATCAAATACAGAAATGCCGCCATGATCGCGCGCCCAGGTATCATTGGTTTGCATTTCGCGGAAAATAATCCGGTCGTAATCAACTCCACCCAAAGCCTGCCGTACATCCTCTTCGCACACACAAACAATTAAAAGTTTTTCTTTCTGAATTACAGCTTTTGCAATGGCTGTAAATGTGGGAATCACCTCTTCCAGAATCGGTGCCCAATCTGTATCGGCATGCGGCCATGTAAGTTGCACTGCACTTTGCGGATGCCATTCGGCCGGAAATATAATTTTATTTTCTTCCATGTTTTGTTATATTATACTCAGATAATCTGTTTACAAAGATAATCAATTCCTCTCGTTTTCGATCGAAAATATAAATATACCCTGTTGAGGGTATTTACAATTGGGTTCGAAATCGCTTATCTTTGTATCGATCTTGAATGATAACAATTTAATGGAATAAAGTTATGGCACGAATCGCAAAAAAATTAACGGATCTGGTAGGAAATACTCCTTTACTCGAATTTTCTAACTTCAATGCGAAACATCATTTGAAAGCACATCTCATCGGTAAACTTGAATATTTCAATCCGGCGGGCAGTGTAAAAGACCGTGTGGCATTGGCCATGATCGAAGATGCAGAAGCAAAGGGATTATTAAAACCGGGCGCAACAATTATTGAGCCGACCAGTGGCAACACCGGCGTGGGGCTGGCTTTTGTGGCCGCTTCGAAAGGTTATAAACTGGTATTAACCATGCCCGAAACCATGAGTATTGAACGGCGCAATTTGCTTAAGGCCTTAGGTGCTGAACTGTTGCTGACGCCTGGCATTTTAGGCATGAAAGGTGCCATTTCTGAAGCTGAACTTTTGCGGGAACAAACTCCCGGCTCCGTGATTTTGCAGCAATTTGAAAATCCGGCTAATCCGGCCAGACACGAGTCTACGACAGCTCAGGAAATCTGGAATGATACCGAAGGTAAAGTAGATATTTTTGTGGCGGGCGTAGGAACCGGCGGCACTGTTACCGGCGTGGGCAAAGGACTAAAAGCACATAATCCAAACATTAAAATCGTCGCCGTTGAACCTGAAGATTCTCCGGTGTTAAGCGGAGGAAAACCCGGACCACATAAGATTCAGGGTATCGGCGCCGGTTTTGTGCCCAAAATATTTGAATCGGAGGTAGTCGATGAAATCATAACCGTTTCGGGTGATGATGCCATACGCACTTCGCGCGAACTGGCTCAGGAAGAGGGATTGCTTGTCGGTATCTCATCGGGAGCCGCCGTTTATGCTGCGCTTCAACTGGCAAAGAAACCTGAAAATGCAGGAAAAATAATTGTGGCTTTATTGCCGGATACAGGCGAACGTTATTTATCGACCGTTCTTTATGCTTTCGAGGAATATCCTTTATAAACGGCTAATGAATTGGCGGGAATAAATAAGTTATTGTTTTTTATGTAAGCTGTGAATCAATAGATTTAAGTTATGAATCAATTTTAGACAGAATCATTTATTCAAGTAATTAGTTTTTGTGTATCTATTAAAATCATTTTAGTGAAACTAATCCTTATTATGGGTAACCCGGATGAACTGAAACAACAGTTTATCCGGGTTTTATAGATTTACCTTTTAACAGCTTTATCCATCCATTCGAACAATTCATCCAGATCGTAATCGCCCATATGCGGTCTGTCCCAAGCCAGCTCAAAATCAACTTCAAAACCTTTATTCTTCAGCCATGTGGCTAATATCACCTCAATGGCAAGACTGGTATTGTTATCAATCGTGCCGTAACGGATATGCCAGAATCGGGATGTTTTACTTGATTTCTTCCCGATATAATACATGGGATTCATCATATTAATGATTTCTGTTTTAGCCAGTGTACTTTTGTCGGGAGAATGATCATACGAATAAGCCGTAAAATGTTGTGCAGGAAGTGTGGCTGTTCCGAACAAATGATTTTCGGGAGCATCCATATCGAAGGCATCAAAAGCCGGAGGTGTTTTCATGCGCTGCATTTGGCGAACATAGGGTTCAAAATCCAGTTTTACGGCTTTCTTATTTTCTACGGTAAGCCATGGGATATTTGTTAAATCGCTACCGTTATTCAGGGCTTTTTGTGCGGCCGATAATACATAACCGATTACAAATTCTTTGAAATTGCCTTCGCCGGATTCGTTTACCGTAAGCAGTGAACCCTGATCGTCTTTCAATTCGAGACTGTTTAGATAAGCCGGAAAGAGCGCTTTGAGCTGGTTCGATGTTTTAATTTGTAATGGTGTGAGTTCCCGGGTAGTCGGCCCTGATGATTGTATGCCTTCGATCATATCAAACATACGCGACTGATAAGTATCAATGCCGTTAAATTGCCATTCGTAAGCGCAATCAGCATGATTTAAATTGGTGATCGGACAATAAGCAGATACGGCATAAATATCATCCGGCATATCGGCCGCGCCAATTTCCTGCAGATAAGGTTTATAGTCGGGATCATTTCCGGTAGCTCCCAATAAAGTAGACATCGCTCCGCCGGCACTGGTTCCGTTTGAAATGATTTTATCTTTATCGCCCGGAATCCTGTCTGCATTATAACGCAGATAGCAGACTGCAGCTTTTAAATCGACAATGCCTGCCGGTGCTTTTCCGGTATATAATCCTTCGCTGTTTTGCAAACTCCGGCCACGGGCACCGGCTGAAGCTACAATGTAACCTTTTGCCAGTGCATAATGAATGGCTGAACCCTGTTTCATATTCGCACCGGGCGGTTGCTGTGGCGGTTGTGGCATTTGGGCGCCGTTGCGTGGCTGACCAAAAATATTACGCCGTCCCTGATTATTCAGACTCATCGGTGCCGACGGCATATATCCGCCCACACCGTTCGGGAAAAATATAGGTGCTGTTTCGCGTGTGAACCCACGGATCTGCTCTCCCTTAAAATAATCTTCCGGAATATAAATATTCATTTGCTGATACGTGGTATCAATGGGATTTGCCACATATATTATATGTTCGAAAGCCCGGACCGTATAGGTTTTATCTTCGAAAGTAAATGTTTCAGTAGTATACTTTTCGGGATTAAATTCCAACGAATAAATTTCTTGTGCTTTCATTGATGTTATGGATATGCCTATGCATAAGAATATTAAAAAATGTCTCATATGGCTGATTATAAGCGGTGAATAATATATTTATAACATCTTTTTTTTTAGATTTGTTGCCTTATAATTTTATTGAACAGACAAAAAAAAACAAGAATTTTCAGGTTTCAGATAAAATCAATTGAAATAAAAATGTCAATTTTGAAATAATAATAATCAGAAATGACACATTGATAATGAGTTGAATGTTTATATTTGTCGCGTTTAATGCTTAACTATCTATAATTATGAATCGAATCATATTAAACGAAACCTCCTATTTTGGTGCAGGTTGTCGTTCGGTAATTGCCGATGAATGCATTCGGCGTGGTTTTAAAAAGGCCTTTTTGGTAACAGATAAAGATCTGATTCAATTTGGTCTGGCAAAACTTATCACGGATGTATTCGAAGCGCATCAGATTCCTTATCAGATTTTCAGCGATTTTAAAGCGAATCCCACAATTACGAATGTACAGGATGGCGTAAAAGCCTATCAGACTTCGGGTGCAGATTTTATTGTGGCACTCGGAGGCGGATCTGCCATTGATACAGCCAAAGGAATCGGAATTGTGGTGAATAATCCCGGATTTTCGGATGTACGTTCGCTGGAAGGTGTGGCCGATACCAAGAATAAAGCCGTTCCCACTTTTGCTTTGCCCACAACAGCCGGTACCGGCGCTGAAGTAACCATCAATTATGTAATTATTGATGAACAGGCGCGTAAAAAAATGGTCTGTGTGGATCCGAATGATATCCCGATTGTTGCCATAATCGATCCCGAACTGATGTACTCAATGCCCAAAGGTTTAACCGCAGCAACCGGTATGGATGCTTTGACGCATGCCATAGAAAGTTATATCACGCCGGGTGCATGGACGATGAGTGATATGTTCGAAGTAAAAGCCATTGAGCTGATTCATCAACATTTGAAAAATGCGGTGGATAACGGACAAAATAAAGAGGCCCGCGAAGGCATGGCTTTAGCTCAATATATTGCCGGCATGGGATTTTCGAATGTGGGTCTGGGAATCGTGCATTCCATGGCGCATCCGCTGGGTGCATTTTATGATACACCGCATGGTGTGGCAAATGCTCTGTTGTTGCCTTATGTGATGGTTTACAACAGTAAATCGGAAGCTGCTCCTAAATATAAAGAAATAGCCCGGGCTCTTGGTGCCGATGTGGCCGGAAAAAGTACAGAAGTTGGTATAGATGCAGCCATACAGGCTGTAAAAGATCTTTCTTTAAGCATAGGCATTCCACAAAAATTATCAGAAATCGGAGTCAAAGCCGAAGATATTCCTGCGCTTGCCGAAGCCGCATTTAATGATGTCTGCACAGGCGGTAATCCGCGTCCCACATCAGTTGCAGATATTGAACAAATTTATCGGGAAGCTTTTTAGAAGTCAGGCAGAAAGGCAGATGTTTCAAACATCTGCCTTTTTTTAACTTCAATCTGATCGTAAAGCAACGGCTGTTCTGCTTTTGTTAATTTTCGGAATTCGCGGGTTGTTTTCCCGATTTTTTCCTGAAATAGTTTATGGAAATTACTACTGTTATTAAATCCCGTTGCCTTACAGATCTGTTCGGCAGTAAGATCAGACTGAATCATAAAAAGCAGACAGGCTTCGCGTATGCGTAAGGGATTTCGCCACTGACTAAAACCCGGCCCTTTTTCATTTTTCATATAGCGGCGTAATGCGTAAATATCTGTATTTAATTGTTTTATTATATCCTCTTTGGGTACATCTTTTAATAAATACATTTTATTCTCTGTCCATTGCCGGAATGCTGTTTTTAGCTGCTCGGTCTGTTCGCAATATTCAGCATCTTTGTCAGTGACGGATTGATTTTTTTGAACCGTTTTGAAAGCAAGATTTAATTCTTTCATTTCTCCGGTTTCAACCGTATTATTCGAAAAAACCGGGAACATAAATGCCATTTTATTCTGGTAATAGTTTATCCGGAGAGCCACCAGACAATAATAAACCATATAAAAAATCACGAAAAAAGAAAAGAACCATGGGCCCAGATAAGGTACAAATAAAACCATTATACCAATGGTTAATGCACCATAATATCCTATTTTAACCCAGTAAATCCGGCTTTCTTCCTCTTCATCGTAATAGTCGTTTAACTCACTTCGGGTGGTTTGATAAGCACGATGAAATAAACGGGTATAAAAAACTAATTGCATCAGATATAATCCTTCGGCAATATGAAAACAAATCATAAACCAGTCATGATGCAGGAATTTGGACAGATAGATTAAAATACCCGCTAAAGCGATTATGTAAAATTGTCCGACAACAGATTTTTTATGGACATCGTTGGGGCGAATAAAAATAATCATCGTCATAGTAAACAATAAAGCCTGAAATGATCCGGTAATCAGAGTTCCGGTATTTTCTACATAAGGATCGTAACCAAAATAATAGCTGACAAAACTAAGCAGGCTTAGAATAAAGAAAGAGGGAACAAGACATTTCCTGGCCATGCGTAATTTTTTTAATTGCTTTATATCAGGTATATAAATACAAGCCAGTAGAGCGCCTAAAATAGTAATACAAATGCCCGACGCAAGCATTAAATATTTATAAAGCAGTGGATCTATAATCATAACAAGCAAAAAACTTAATCTGAAAAATCATATATTCAATTAAATTCAAATATATATAAATTTATACAAATTATAAAAACATAAATTTATTTTTTTT
>CAMTPG010000132.1 GCA_947074335.1 uncultured Parabacteroides sp. | reverse complement strand
TCGGTTTTTGCTGGTAATAACCATTCCGACCCAAATCATTTACCAGATAAAACACGGTGCCGTTTTCGGGAAACGACGGAATATCAAAAGCAACTGTAGTCTGCTGTGTGAGTTGTGTTGAATTGTTTGTTTTGTTAACCGGCGTTGTGTTGCAGCTTCCCAAAAAGGAAGCTGCCAGCATAATTGCACAAAATTGCAAATTAATTTTTCTTTTCATCTTTGTTTTTTATTCGATAATTAATTTGCGCCGAAAGCACCGAAATAACTTGCCGGAGCAGGCGATGTATATGTAATCTGAATCTGATCGGTATCGATGTTTTTTAATCCGTCGAAAGTTATACCATTTGTTGCAAATAATCGCATAAAATCTGTATTTCCTCCCTTCAGAGCAGGCGATGCAGCCAACAGATGAAAATCCCAGTTTGTATCGAATGTGGCCGGCGCACCACTGGCATCAGCTCCTGTATTTATATTGATGTTAGATTGTTGAGTGAAATTTACGAAAAGGGGATCATATTGTCCGGGAGAAGTACTGAAAACATCTTGTGCACCATTAATAATTCCCTCCTGATCATTGCCCTGCATCTGATTTACACCAGCCTGTGTAGACGCATAATAAAAATTAGGCGTAAGTACAGAAGCACTATTTTCACCTTCATCAGTACTGCGTTTCAATCCCCAGCGACAATCTGAAATCAGGTTATTATACAAATCAGCATGAATATTTGCTTCGAGCCAAATTGATCCGCCTTTAATTTTCGGGCGTCTCCAGCCTGTATTCAAAATTGTATTGTTATAAATAACCAGATGAGATGAGGGAATATCCACACTCAAACCGGCATTTGATAATTTTAATCCGTTTGTATTGGCATCGTAAATCATGTTGTAACAAATATCAGCTTCGCATCCCGACTTATAATTAATCGCTTCACCGCCATCATATCCGCTACTGTAAAACAAGTTGTTTGAAACAATCGATTTTCCACCTGTGATGTAAATATGATCTTCTGCATTATTACGGAAGGTACAATCCTGAATAACAAATGCACCATCCACATTGCAGAAATGAAAAGCAGGAACTCCTTCGCCGGTTGCCGTTTTAAATAATTTATATTGATACGACAAGGATTCTTCGGTAGTCTGAGCGCCCGAATATTCGATGATTGTATTTGACAGTAATACCTCTTTAGAATCGTATCCGCAAATAATTCCGCCCCACATACGCGAGAATCGATCAGTCTTATGCTGTTCGGCTACAGTAAAAGTAATGGGTTTATCCTGAGTTCCCATGGCATACATATTGCCCAATACAACGATTTCGGGTTTCAGATCTTCGTTGTCGGCAATTACCGTAACGCCGGGTTCAATATATAAGGCACTATCTTTTGCCACCAGAAAATGATTAGTAAGGGTAATGGTTGTATCCTGTTTCCAGACAATGGCATTGGAAGGATAAAGACCGGCTTCGGGCGACAGATCGGGATTGGTCTGTCCGCTGTCCGGATTTACATCCATTATTGTATCATTACTACAAGATGAGAAACTTACAGCAAATGCTAAAGCCGTGAGTAAAAATAAATTCTTCTTTTTCATTTTATATCTATTTAAAAATGTTAGTTATTTCTTGATATTATAGTTTGTAACGAACACCCACTAAAAATGTACGTCCATAATGATTTTGACGTATCAAAGTTCGTCCGCTGGATAAATCCTGTTTATCAAATTGATCATTGAAGGCATTGGTAGTCGGGATATATCGCTCCGAAGGCGTATTCAGTAAATTATTAGCTTTCATGAACATAGATAATCCAAATCGGAAATGTTTTTCGGCAGATACATCTATGGTAAAAGCACCTTTTTCCCAATAATCCGAATTCAGAAAATGCGAAGCGATAACAATCTTTTTACCCGTATAAGCTCCGGCCAGCTGTGCATCCCAGCCGTATTTAGTATCTTTATATAATAATGATAGATTAGCCATGTGCGGTGCCTGGTTTACCAACGGACGATTCTGATCCACTTTCATGGCAGCCGTTTTACCATTTTCGTCGGTATAATAGACTGTTTTCTCGGTTGTAATGGCCGAATGTGTATAGGTATAATTGGCCTTTACACCGAAATTGCGTACAAACTTGATAAAATCAACTTCAAATCCCAGGTTTTTGGCTGTTCCGAGATTGGCCGGACCGTAACCCGATTGTCGGCTGTTTACCGTATAATAGGCCTCTTCGATCGGATTCTGAATATTTTTGAAGAAAAAACCAATCATAAACTGCTCGGTCGGCCGCGGAAACATCTCGAAACGCAAATCCACATTGTCGATTGTGGCACGTTTCAGATTCGGATTTCCATATTCGGTATAATCTTCGTTGATGATGCTGTAAGGAACAATTTCAAAGAATCCCGGACGATTGATCGAACGAAAATAAGAGGCGCGTATATTTATATTTTGTTGCGGTGAATATTTAAGATGCACCGAGGGCAGAATATCCCAGTAATTTTGCTCTCCGTAAGGATCATCGCCTGCATTAGGGCTGTACATAAAATAATTTTGTCGGGTATGTTCGGCACGCAAACCCAGAATAATCTGTGCCTGTTTGTTACTGAATTTTGCCATTCCATAAGCGGCTCCGATGTTTTCGCCGGCATCGTAATTAAGTGGTCCCACACTGCCTTTCGGAGCAGATATTTTCCAGTTAATTTCATCAAGCGAATTAAAATCTTTTCCCATTTCAGGTCTCGTTCCGTCGGCGGGTATAAATTTGTAGGTTACAAAATCGTTTGTACGTGCTTTATCACGATACATACCACCCACTTTAAGTGCCATATCGGCAAAATGCAATGATTGCTTATAATTCAGATTAAAATAGCCGGCATAATCGCGATCCGAATTATGTTCCCACCGCCGCTCTGCATTATCAGCCGTTATATAAGATGTATAATCCTGTGTAAGATTATCCAGCGAAATATAGGTTTTATCGGGAGATTCATTTTTGGCATCCGAATAAACAGCCGACCAGTCGAACGAAAAATAATCATTCAATATATGTTGTCCCTGCAAAGTCGTGGCAAAAATGCGTTGCTTAATATATTGGGAACGTGTTTCGAACGACTGTTGATAATTGCCTTTTTCGGGCGAGAAATTCAGAGTCAGATCCGTAGAGGTAGTTTCGCGCACCTGGCTGTTTTCCATGCCGATATAAGCATTATACCATTCGACTCTGTGATTTTCGCTAAAGCGCCAATCCAGTTTGGCATGTGCTCCGTATTGTGTCTGTTGTTCGGAATATTTACGGTCGCGACGAACATTTACACGCACTGTACTTTCGGTTTGCGGCATATTATCGGAAAAGAAAACACTGTTGGTGCCTTTATGAATATTCTGATAACTTCCGGCTAATACCACACCCAGTTTATTGTTCAGAAAACGATTTCCGATCGAAAGACCACCAATCAGATTCGGCATGGGCGTTTTGTAAGAGATACGCGATGTGCCTTTACCAAAATCATTCATTGTAGCGGAATAATCGCTGCCATAATCTGCACGGGGCGAAGTTGCGGTTAGGCCGCCTTTATCGAAAGCCGCATAATCGCGGTCGAAAAACATGCTGCTGTAACCACCCGATAAATTCGCCTGCAGATAAAATTGTCCCGGTGCATCTTTCATCACCATATTCACAGCTCCGCCGGCAGCATCGCCTTCCATATCGGCTGTAAGCGATTTTGTAACTTCAAGTCTGTCGAGCAATTCGCTGGGGAATATATTAAGCGGTACATACCGGTTTTTATTATCCGGACTTGGTATTTTTACACCATTTACCAACGTATAATTATATCGTTTATCCATACCACGCAGAATGGCATATTGAGCTTCGCCCGAATTATCGCGTTCCATGGTTACACCCGAAACACGTTGCAGTACATTTGCCACGTTCAAATCGGGCGAGAGCTGCATACTTTTTGCACTAACCACATTCAAAACCGTGGCAGCATTTTTCTCGAGTGCCCGCGCATTATTATCGGTTGTTTTATCAACAGTAGCAATAATTACAACATCATCCAAAGTCATTGAAGAGGGTTGCAGATTGAAAAGAACAGTTTGTGTCTGAGCCGGATTAATCAGCTGTTCCTGTGCTTCGTAACTGATATAACTGCAAACTAAAATCAGTTGCCTGTCGTCGGGCACATTCTTCAAAACAAACGAACCGTCAAGTCCTGTAATAGTTCCCGTAGCGGGATCATCCTTAAGAAAAACGGCAGCTCCAATCAGCTCTTCGCCGGTTTGTGCGTCTAAAACCAAACCTTTTAATACGGCTGCCTTAACCGGGCTTACATATCCCGCAATACAAATTAAAAATACCAGTAATTGTTTCATCATATATTTGTTTTCGGCAGCAAAAGTAGAGGATGAAAATGACAGACAGACTTCAATGATTTTACAAAAAGATTACATTTTTTCAATTTCGATAAGAGGATGAGCCGGCATATTATAAGGTATACAAAGCGAAAAAAAGGACACGAAGAAAAGAGGAAAAATTAAAATCAGACCGGATAAATTCTGTGTTTTGATTCGCAAACACCTGAAATAAAAAAGGCAGACTTTTAAGTCTGCCTTTTTTATTTCTTCTTTTTAGTAAACCACGAGACTATCCATAATAGAATAATTGCACCTATCACTGATGTAATTAAACCGCCGATCAATCCTACCGATTTCAGTCCGAAAAGACCAAAAATCCAACCACCCAGGATACCACCGATGATACCTACAATAATATTTACAAATAATCCTAAACCGTGACCCTGAAAGATCTTAGAGGCAACAAAACCGGAAACACCGCCAATAATAATAAACCAGATAAAATCCATATGCTTTTATTTTAAAATTTTCAGATTAATATGGTTTTCTGATTAAACATATTATCAGCAGACTATACTAACCTTTTCATAAGCTAAACCAATATTTTCCCTGATATGTTCAATAAATTAGATTAATTAATAAGTTCATTTAAAATCAAATAACAAAGGCAGATCTTTACGAGATCCGCCTTTATCACAGAACAACTAATCCATTAATAAACCTGTGTTACATAATTACCTGATTTTGTATTTAATACATTATCATCAGGCATAAATGCAATTTCGCGCGTTGATAAAATTTCTGTAGAGTTGTCGTTTTTATGTATAAGTGTTTTTACATACGAAATCATTTCATCCTGAAACAGTGCCACATGGCGGAAGGCATAGTCACCACTTTCGTCGGGCATTTCCACATATTTGCGGAAAAAAGCATCATCCGATGAGATATACAGTTCTACCGAAATCCATTCGCCATCGGCCAGATCAACTCCCGAAGGAATCATGCCTTCGTAACTGCCATAACTCAGCACTTCGCTGCCTTTTCCGCAATATCCGGTAATCAGACCAATATGCGAATCGGCATTTTTATTTTTCTGTACCGGCAGAACTTTCGAAGCAGAAACCACATTGTCTATTGTGCCCAGATTTAAACCAATTGCATTGCCGGCAAATGTATATTTTTTACCGTCGAATACCAGACGGGCATCCACTGTACAATTTTTCACCGTGGCGCCGGGCAGCACAATCGCAGCCAGTCCGCCGGCAAATGTATAATCCATTTGTGTAAAACCGTCTTTGGAAAGAATGGATTTATGACAATTGATTTTCAAATTCGAAATCTCACTGCCCTCTCCCACACAACCAAATACGCCAATCAGTGCACAACGTCCGGCATAACGGTTCCAGAGAATATCTTCGGTTACCGATATTTTATGTCCGCGTCCGTCTATACTGCCGCGAAACGGTGTATCTAATGTTCCTACCGGTATCCAGGAAGCTTCAATATCATTAGTCAGCGCAAAATGTTGTCCGGCAAACGAATTGCCCTGCAATACATCATTTGCAATTTCCTGAAATTGTTCGGTCGAAGTAATCAGCCAGGGTTTTTTTGCTGTTCCTTTTCCGGCCGGAGTTTCTACATCATTCCAGTCGGCCGGTGTTCCGGTCTCATATTTCGAAGCCGTTATCATACCGGGTAAACAAAGTATGCAAAGCATAACAACTAAAGAGAGTCGGTTCTTTTTCATATTCATTATGGTTTAAATGTGAATAATAACAATGTCATAAAGTAGCGTTCGCTTCTTTATTTGTTTACTTTATGATGCAAATATAATAATAATATTTACATAATGAACATTTTAATGGATATTTTGCAGATTTCTGATCAAATTAATATATATAGCATATCTATTAATAAATATGTAATAAACAAACAGCTTAATCTGTAAACCTGAAATGAAGATAAATGTGCCGTAAAATTCTTCGAAGCTGCCATAATGACAGATTATTTTATGTATAAAACAATAGTTTGAAATGAAGCGCTAAACACCACATTGCCATGAAAAATAATTCCATGGCGATGAAATTAAAATCCCCTCGTTATGGAACCAAAATCGGATGCCGAACAAATTTATGGCCATCGAAAGATAATAAATACAAGCTGACAATCTGACAGGCATAAAATAAGTAAAATCAAACCTGAAAATCTGTTTCCGGATCTGATATGTTTTTGTAATCTATACAAGATAAATAAAATATATTCTTTAGTTTTGCAAGCGTAACAAACCCGAACGCTGAAACTTTATAAATTATAATAACATGACTTATGAATAAAAAGCTCATTCATTCAGGTTTAGCCTGATTCTTCGTCTATTTTCATTGAACGAAAATTTTTAATTTTTCATTTAACAATATATATACCATGCAATCTAAAAAGATTTTACTTTGTGCTTTTACGGCGGCTCTTTGGAGCGGCGCCCAACTGCACGCCATGAATTTAAGCCTGCCGGCAGATAATACCGTTTTACCGGAAATGGCGCAACAAATCAAAATTCTCGAGACCAACAGACCAGATGCCAACAATCGCCTTTTCACATCCAAAGCAGTAGATAAAGAGATTCAACGCATCACCAAAATGCTGAAGAATCAAAAACTGGCCTGGATGTTCGAAAACTGTTTTCCCAATACACTCGATACAACCGTGCGTTATCGCAAAACCGACGGCAAAGATGATACACTGGTTTATACCGGCGACATTCATGCCATGTGGTTGCGCGATT
>CAMTPG010000131.1 GCA_947074335.1 uncultured Parabacteroides sp. | reverse complement strand
ATTTTAAACCTCTGGAAAGGATTCCCGTTGTTTCGGGGCGAAAGCCGCATCGAAACCTGGATATACAGAATTGCACTGAATACCTGCATCTCACAGCTGCGTAAGCAAAACAAGCGGCCACTCTTTGTTCCGCTCAGCGTAGAGGTGACTCAGCTTTACGAACCCGACGAAGAAAACCGGATGGCCGAACTGTACCGGTTGATACAAAAACTCAATGCGATGGAAAAAGCATTGATCCTGCTGTATCTCGAAGATCGTTCGTACGATGAGATTGCGCAACTCACCGGTATCAGCAAAACGAATGTGGGTACGAAATTAACACGTATCAAAGAGAAACTCAAACAATTATCTGATCAATAAACTGACTGCATATGGAACTGGACGATTTAAAAGCAACCTGGCAGGATATAAACCGCCGGTTGGAAAAAAATGAAATTATGAACCGACAAATAATAGAAAAAATGATTGTATCACGCACTTCTTCCGCCTACGACAGACTGATGCGTTACGAAAAACGCATGCTGATTCTTTGCATCTTTTGCATGATTTATTTTCTATGGCCCCTGATCCAGGATATTTTCGGGATTTATGTGATTGTTTTAACCGAATTTATTATGATTTATTGCGCACTGGAGCAGCTTTATAAAATCCGGTTATTAAAAAAGATGAACCTGACTACCGATAGTGTGTACGATGTGATTTCACGAACACTTCATTATCAGAAAATCACAATGAATACCATGAAAATAGGTACATTCATCATCATACCGGTTTTTATTATTGCCTGCTGCTTCGGTGTACTGACAAATCCGGAAAACAACTTCATATTATGGAGTGTATTTGCCGGAGCCATTCTCGGATTAATACTGGGATTAAGTATGTTTAATAAACACAAAAAAGACATCAATGAACTGATGAAGGCGCTGGACGATTTAAAAACCTATCAACAGGAATAGATATCCATTTAATTATATAGTTATATACCGGAAAGAAGCTATTCCTTCCCAACAAACTCAATCCGGTTTTATACATGATTTTTTGTGTGTAAAACCGGCTACTTATTACTCGAAAACTCCTGCTTCAACCATAGCTTCATAACCGGATCAACGAATTGCACCCTTTTATTTTCGATTTCAATGATCTCTTTCTTAACAAGAGCGCGTTTAACAATACTTACATTAGCTGAAGAACCCAATTGATATTTTTTCAAAATCACGGCAGAAGTAAATTCACTATGTACATCATCAACCAGAGCACGAAGAAAATTCATCTGGTAAACAGACAGATTCTCAGTCTGATTTTCAAATAGCGGTGTATTCTGGTCGATCAGATTCTGACAAGCATCCGCAAAGTTTTGCTCTGTTGCCTCCTCTTGTGTTTGAATCCACAAAAGCCATGCTAATTGCTGAACATACGAAGAATGATTATCAACTGTTAAGCAGATCTTTTCTGCCAACTCTTCGGAGATGCGTTTTCCTGTATGCTCAAATCGTTTGCAGATATATGCTATCCAATCGGGTGTAGAAATTTTTGAAAGATATATTACATCACTAAACTTATAGAACGGCAGATTTCTCTTTTCAAAGAGTTCATTCATCAGATGCTTTTTACTTCCAAACAGGCAATAAGAGACCGAGTTTTGAAGTTGCCATACGGTACGCAATCGTTTCTGGAATATCTTAGACTCTTTAAACTCCGAAATTTGTTGAAATTCATCGATGCAGACAACAATATTAATCCCTTTTTTTTGCGCTATCTTTTCCGGCAGTTGTAATATCTCATCAATATCATCACTCTTGGGATTTAACTCCAACGATATAGAAAAATCTGTCAAAGGATCGATACCGATAGAAAATTTGGGAGCGATACGAGATAGAAATATTTTGGCATTCTCTAATACCTCATCAAACTTCGAGGAGGTTTGTTTCAGTACAACAGAGGCAAAAGCATCGTAAAACTCTCTATCAGTCCGACACGAGAATATATCCAAATAAACAATCTTCAATTCGTCAGACTTCGCAAGATTACATACTTTTTTCACAAGCGAAGTTTTACCCCATCTTCGAGGTGAAATTAGCACAGTGTTCACTCCGTGAGTAAAGTTAGACAACAGACGGGCAGTCTCTTTCTCTCTGTCGGTAAAATTATCGCCGGATGTAGCAACACCAAATATAAAAGGTTTATTTCCCATAGTTTTTCCTGTTTATCTTTCTGCAAAATTAGGTTATAATTTTATTAGTAACAACTTTATTAGTAATAATGTTATTATTAACCTGTCAGGCTACTTATCTGCATGCTCCGAAGCCTGAATGTTCCCTATGCAGATTGCATAATAAAAATCTCCCTCCTACATATCTCTTTTTTCACTATCTTTGCATGTTTTAGAAAATTAATAAAGAGCAACTGAAAATGAGTAATATAAAAGTAGGAGACCGCGTGCGTTTCCTGAACAGTACAGGCGGTGGCACCGTTCGCAGCTTCAAAGGCAAAGATGTAGTGATGGTGGAAGATGAAGACGGCTTCGATGTGCCGGCTTATATCCGTGAATGTGTGGTGGTTGGCGATGATAATGCGCAGGTTCACAGTTCACGTCGTTCGCCCATTGCTGCTCCCGAACCGGCAAAACCGGTAGCAGCGCAGCCTAAAGTGCAGCAGCCCGAAACGCCGGTGATTCAGGAGACACGCGAAGGTGAACAACTCAATGTATATCTGGCCTATCTGCCGCTCGAACCTAAAAATATCATGCAGAACAGCGGTTTCGAAACCTGGCTGGTGAACGACAGTAACTATTACCTGATGTTCAACTACATGAATCGCGAAAATAACAGCTGGACCAGCCGCCACCACGGCATTATCGAACCCAATACCCAGATTTTTCTGGAAGAATTCGATAAATCGGAGCTCAATGCACTCGAACGTGTCTGTTTTCAACTCATTGCCTATAAAGAAAACAAGCCCTATGCGCTGAAAAACGCCATCTCGGTAGAACTCCGGCTCGACACGGTTAAGTTCTACAAACAGCATTGTTTTATGAGCAATGAGTTTTTCGATGAAAATGCACTGGTTTATCCCGTAGTACGCCGCGATATTCCTGAAAGAGAGCTGCTTATTTCGGCCACAGATCTTCAGGAAGCCATGCAGCAAAAGGCGCGCGAAGATCGCCGCAATACGCCGCAGCCGGTTGTTAAACACAAAAATAATGCAGTAAATATACTCGAAGTCGATCTGCACATCAATGAGCTGCTCGACGATACGGCAGGACTGAGCAATGCTGACATGTTGCAGTATCAGATGCAGAAATTCCATGAAGTGCTTGAGCAGTATGCCGGCCAGAAAGGTCAGAAAATTGTTTTCATCCACGGCAAAGGCAACGGTGTGCTGCGCAAAGAGATCGAGAAAGAGCTGAAAACCAAATATAAAAAGTATGATTTTCAGGATGCCTCTTTCCGCGAATACGGATTCGGAGCTACACTGGTTACCATTAAATAACAACTCCCGGGCATGGCTATTGAGATTGAACGCAAGTTTCTGGTGCAAGGCGATTACAAATCGCAGGCTGTATCGTCGGCACGGATTATGCAGGGCTACATTTCGGCTTCGCCCGAACGCAGCGTGCGCATTCGTATCCGGGGCAATGAAGGCTTTCTGACGATCAAGGGAGCTTCGGATGCTTCCGGGCTGAACCGGTATGAGTTCGAACAAAAACTGACGCTTCCCGATGCCGAAGCACTGATGAAACTCTGCCTGCCGGGCGTTATCCACAAAATACGCTATCTGATTCCTGCCGGTACACATACCTGGGAAGTAGATGAGTTTCTGGATGATAACGCCGGACTGGTGATGGCAGAAATTGAGCTGCAGCACGAAAACGATATCTTCCCGAAACCCGACTGGCTGGGCGAAGAGGTAACGGGCGATGTACGCTTTTACAATGCCATGCTTTCGAAAAATCCGTATAAAAACTGGAAAACAGAATTCAAACAACAATAAAACATAAAACTCAACACACAACATGAAGAAACTCTTTATTTCGATTATGGCGTTTGCCATGACGCTGCCGGCAATTGCCGACGAGGGTATGTGGCTGTTGCCGCTGCTCAGACAACAAAAATTTCCCGAGATGCAGGCGCTGGGTCTGAAATTGCAGGATTATGATATTTACAATCCCGATTCGTCGTCGATCAAAGATGCCATCGTGATTTTTGGCGGCGGCTGTACCGGCGAGATGGTTTCGCCCGACGGTTTGTTGCTCACCAATCATCATTGCGGCTACGGAAGCATTCAGCGCCACAGTACGGTTGAGCAGGATTATCTGACCGACGGATTCTGGGCGATGAACCGCGACGAGGAGCTGCCCAATCCGGGACTCAGCGTAACATTTATTGATAAGATCGAGGATGTAACCGATTATGTGAAAGCGGAGCTGGCCAAAGAGACAGATCCCAACAGCATGAATTTTCTTTCGCCCAAATTCCTGAACGGACTGGCTAAAGAAAAGGTCGGCGAAGAATTCCTGCTGAATAATCCGGGCACGGAGGTGGAGATTAAACAGTTTTATGGCGGAAATCAGTATTTTATGTTTACCAAAAAGATTTTCAGCGATGTGCGTCTGGTTGGCGCTCCGCCTTCATCGATTGGTAAATTTGGTGCCGATACCGACAACTGGATGTGGCCGCGTCATACCGGCGACTTTGCCGTATTCCGTGTCTATGCCGATGCCAATGGTAATCCGGCGCCCTATTCGGAAACCAATGTGCCGTTGCGTCCCAAGCAGTGGCTGAAAATCAACCTGCAGGGTGTAAATGAGAATGATTATGCGATGATGATGGGCTTTCCCGGTCGTACTAATAAATATTATACGTCGTGGGAAGTGGCCGAACGTCGCGACATCGATAATGCCGTGCGTATCCGCGTTCGCGATCTGCGCCAGCAGGCTATGCTCGACGAAATGCTGAACGACCCGGCTGTACGTATCCAGTATTCCAGCAAATATGCCAGCTCTACCAATGCACATAAAAATGCCATCGGCAGTAACTGGGCCATTAAGAAACGCAACTTCCAGCAGGTAAAACAGGATGAACAGGATAATCTGATTGCCTGGTCTAAAAAGAACTGCGAACCCGAATATCCGGATGCACTGCTTACACTCGAAGAGATTGTAGAAAATCGCAAAGGGCTGCGTTTTCGCAGCTGGATGCTCGACGAGGCACTAAGCCGTGGCATTGAATTTACAGCTGTTCCCACACAGATTGAACCGCTTGTACTGGCTCTGAAAGGAAAAGATAAAGAGTTGCAGAAACAGGAACTGCGCGCACTCGAACAGGCTTATCATCGTTTTGCCAATCAGAACTACAGTTATAAAGTAGACCGCCGCATTGCCAAAGTGATGCTGGAAGAGTATTGCAAACAGGTTCCGGCTGCTGAACAGCCCGCTTATTTCGAGCTGCTTCAGTCTAAATTCAAAGGCCATGTGGATGAATTTGTGGATTATATCTTCGACAACTCGATTTACGGCAGCGAAACTAATTTCAATGCTTTCCTGAAAAAACCGACGGCCAAAGCTTTGGAGAATGATCCGATGATTTT
This sequence comes from uncultured Parabacteroides sp., assembly GCA_947074335.1. GTDB lineage: Bacteria > Bacteroidota > Bacteroidia > Bacteroidales > Tannerellaceae > Parabacteroides. The sequence continues at coordinate 1,573 of CAMTPG010000131.1, read as the reverse complement.
GTTTGCACAATCGGTTCGCAACGAGGATATGGCACTGAAAAATGCCCTGAAGGAATTCGACGAAGGTTATGCACTGGCACATCGCTCGTATGTAAAAGGATTGCTGGCCATGTATGGTGATAAAGCTAATTTCCCGGATGCGAATTTCACGCTGCGTCTTACATACGGACAGGTTCGCGGCTATGAACCGCGCGATTGCGATACTTACGGATACCAGACTACGCTGGATGGCGTAATGGAAAAAGAGGATCCGACAAACTGGGAATTTGTGGTGCCCGACAAACTGAAAAGCCTGTACGAAGCAGGCAATTTCGGCCGCTATGGCATGTCGAACGGCAAAATGCCGGTTGCCTTCTGTGCCACAACGCACTCTACGGGCGGAAACTCAGGCAGTCCGGTAATGAATGCCAACGGCGAGCTGATCGGTATCAATTTCGACCGTAACTGGGAAGGTGTAGGCGGTGATATTCAGTATCTGCCCGATTACCAGCGAAGCATTATTGTGGATATCCGCTATGTATTATTTATTATCGATAAGTTTGCAGGTGCCGGGTATTTACTGGACGAAATGGATATTATCGAATAATATCCTTACATTTGTTTATTAAAAAAGAGCTTATAGCGTATATATGATAGATCAGGCAACCATAGACCGGATACTGGATGCAGCCAATATAACGGATGTAGTATCCGAGTTTGTTTCTCTCCGCAAAAGGGGCGTAAACATGGTGGGACTTTGTCCGTTTCATACGGATAAAACGCCTTCATTTTATGTCTCTCCGGCCAAAAACATCTGTAAATGTTTTGCCTGTGGCGAAGGAGGAACTGCGGTGCATTTCATCATGAAGCATGAGCAGCTGTCGTATTTTGACGCATTACGCTTTTTAGCCAAAAAATATAACATTGAGATTAAAGAGCGGGAGCTTACCGAGCGCGAGAAACAATCGCGTAACGACCGTGAAAGTATGCTCATCGTCAACGAATGGGCACAGAAATACTTCAAGTCCCTGCTCTTTAATCATGTTGAAGGCAAATCGATCGGGCTGCGCTATTTTGCCGAGCGCGGATTTCGCGATGATATGATTCACAAGTTCCAGCTGGGATACAGTCTGGACCAGCGCGATGCCTTATACAAAGAGGCACTTAAAAGCGGTTATAAAAAGGAATTTCTGGAGAAAACCGGCCTGATAGTCGCTTATGAGAACGGCAATGTGAATGATCGCTATCGCGGTCGTGTCATTTTTCCGATCCATTCACTGAGCGGAAAAGTGGTAGGTTTTGGCGGTCGCGTGCTGAAAAAGGATGAGAAGACAGCCAAATATGTCAACTCACCCGAAAGTGAGATTTACCACAAGAGCAATGAGCTGTATGGTATATTCTTTGCTAAACAGGCCATAATAAAAGCGGATCGCTGCTATCTGGTAGAGGGTTATACGGATGTTATTTCGATGCATCAGGCAGGCATCGAAAATGTAGTATCCTCATCAGGAACGGCACTTACTGCCGGACAGATCCGACTGATTAACCGCTTCACCACGAATATAACCGTAATCTATGATGGTGATGCGGCCGG
>CAMTPG010000130.1 GCA_947074335.1 uncultured Parabacteroides sp. | reverse complement strand
ATCTACACTATAGCCTACACTCTTTCCCTACACGACGCTCTTCCGATCTATCACTGATTTTCAACACACACGAGAAGCATCGATTAATAATGAAAAGCGAGTTGCCTTTTGACAATTGTCGAAAGGCCTTTTGATAATTGTCCTAAGACCTTTTGATAATTGTCGAAAGGCCTTTTGATAATTATCGGAAGACCTTTTGACAATTGTCGTAAGACCTTTTGATAATTATCAAAAGGCAAATCCATGTAAAAGGGAAAATGGCCGGTACTCCGCTCCTGATTTTTTTCATCAAAAAAAACTGAAAATTGTTTGCAGTTTAAAAAAAGTGTTTACCTTTGCAGCCGTAATACAAAAACGGGATGTAGCACAGTTGGTAGCGCGCCACGTTCGGGACGTGGAGGTCGGAAGTTCGAGTCTTCTCATCCCGACTAAAAGGGTAAGCAACTTGGGAACAAGTTTGCTTGCCCTTTAGTTGTATATATAGGAATAAGCGTTTTTTCAGAAAATCTGGTTTAATATTCGGGTAAATAAAGCGGATATTCGCTGTATTATGCAGCTAATTCTGTAAATTTGCCTCAAATTTTAGTTTTTATGGCAGAATGCAAGGAAGAGCATATTTTAGATTCTATACATTTTCCGGCCGATCTCAGAAAGCTGGCTCCGGAGAATTTAAATAATGTATGTGAAGATTTGCGTCAATATATCATCGATGTGCTTTCAGTAAATCCGGGTCATTTAGGTGCCAGTTTAGGTACTGTCGAATTGACTGTGGCTTTACACTATGTATTCAATACTCCGTACGATCGTATTGTCTGGGATGTTGGTCATCAGGCTTATGGTCATAAAATCCTGACCGGCCGTCGTGAAGATTTTCATACCCTGCGCAAATTCGGCGGCATCAGCGGTTTCCCCAATCCGGCGGAGAGCGAATACGATGCCTTTATTGCCGGTCACGCCTCAAACTCCATTTCGGCGGCTACCGGATTATCCGTAGCTTCCTCTTTATTAGGTACCGACGACCGGCATGTGATTGCCGTTATCGGCGATGGCGCCATGACGGGCGGCCTGGCTTTCGAAGGATTGAATAATGCCACTGCCAATAAAAACAACATGCTTATCATTCTCAATGATAACGACATGGCCATTGATACGCCGGTGGGCGGTCTGAGCGAATACCTCACCGATATTACCACCAGCTGGGCTTACAACCGGATGCGTTATGATGTATATCGCGGGTTGCAAAAAATGAAGCTCATCAACAACAGCCGCCGCGGCAATATTCTGCGCTTCAACAACAGCCTCAAAGCGCTGATTACCCAGCAACACAATCTCTTTGAAGGATTTAGCATTCGCTATTTCGGCCCCGTCGACGGACATGATGTAAACTATCTGGTTCGGGTGCTGAACGATATAAAAGATATGCAGGGACCTAAACTGCTGCATATCAAAACAAAAAAAGGAAAAGGCTTTAAGCCGGCCGAAGAATCGGCTACCGTATGGCATGCTCCCGGCATCTTCAACAAAGATACCGGCGAACGCATTGTGGTACACAAACTGAATGAGCCGCAGCGCTATCAGGATGTGTTTGGTCATACGCTGGTGGAACTGGCCGAGCAGGATGACCGAATTGCCGGGATTACGCCGGCCATGCCGACTGGCTGTTCGATGACCTATATGATGAAAGCTTTTCCGGAGCGCTCGTTTGATGTGGGCATTGCCGAAGGACATGCGGTAACTTTTTCGGCCGGACTGGCCAAAGAGGGCATGATCCCGTTCTGCAACATCTACTCTTCGTTTATGCAGCGCGCTTACGACAATGTGATTCATGATGTAGCCCTGCAAAATCTGCATGTGGTGTTTTGTCTGGATCGCGGCGGACTGGTAGGCGAAGACGGCGCCACACATCATGGCGTGTTCGATCTGGCTTATATGCGTACGATTCCGAATATGATCATCTCTTCGCCCCTCAACGAATGGGATTTGCGAAATCTGATGTATACCGGATATAAAGAAAATCAGGGTCCGTTCGTGATTCGCTATCCGCGCGGCAAAGGCGAAAAAGCCGAGTGGCGCAACGAAATGCAGGTATTACCCATCGGTAAAGGCCGGCAGCTTTGCGACGGCAGCGATATCGCCATACTCTCTATCGGTGCTATTGGCAACGAAGTAACCAAGGCGCTGGAGCTGATCAAAGACGAAGCCATTTCGGCGGCTCATTATGATATGATTTATCTGAAGCCGATCGACGAAGAGCTGTTGCATGAGGTAGGACGCCGTTTCTCTAAAATTATCACGATCGAGAACGGAACCGTTCTGGGCGGACTGGGAAGCGCGGTGGCCGAATTTATGACGACCGAAGGCTACGCCACAAAAATCAAACGACTGGGTGTTCCGGATCGGTTTATCGAACACGGATCAGTACCCGAATTATATGCATTATGCGGCATGGATGCAGCAAGCATCGCCGGAGAGATAAAGAAAATGGTTGTTTCAACATGAAGATTGTCATAGCAGGCGCCGGTGAGGTAGGAACTCACCTCGCCAAGATGTTATCGCAGGAAAAACAGGATATCATTCTGATGGATCCGAACGAGGAGCGGCTGAATTTTAATAATTCATGCATGGAAATCCTGCCGATGGTAGGTAATCCCACCTCAATCAGCGATTTGGAGGAGGCCGGCATACGCAATGCCGATCTCTTTGTCAGTGTTACGCCCGAAGAGACAACCAATATTGCAGCCAGTATTCTGGCTTCGAAATTGGGTGCCCGTCGCACACTGGCACGCATCAACAATTATGAATACCTGTTACCTAAAAATAAAGAACTGTTCGAGAAACTGGGCATCAACTCGATGATCTATCCCGAAATGCTGGCGGCAAAAGAGATTGTTACGGCTATACGCCGTCCGTGGGCACGTCAGTACTGGGAACTTTTCGGCGGTGCGCTGATTTTGATCGGTGTGAAGGTGCGCGATAATTCGCGTCTGGTAAATAAGCTGCTTTCCGATTTGATGAACGATCAGAAGCTGTATCACATTGTGGCCATCAAACGACAGAATGAAACCATCATTCCGCGCGGTACCGACCGGATCGAATCGGGCGACATTGTATTTTTTACCACCACCAAAGATCACATTGAAGATGTGCGTCTGCATGCCGGCAAAGCAAATCCGGAGGTAAAAAAGGTGATTATCATGGGCGGAAGCCGCATTGCGATCCGCGCCAGCCAGTATCTGCCTAATAACATTCGTGTAAAGGTGATCGAAGCGAATAAGGAGAAAGGTCACCGGATCGCTGAAGTGGTGCCGGGAAATGTACTGATCATCAACGGTGATGCGCGCGATACCGATCTGTTGATGCAGGAAGGTATTCAGGATGCACAGGCATTTGTTGCCCTGACCGACAATTCGAGTACAAATATGTTAGCTTGTCTGGCAGCGAAACGCTTCGGCGTTTTTAAAACCATTGCCAAGATTGAGAATATAGATTATATATCGATGGCCGAAAGCATGGATATTGGTTCGGTTATCAATAAGAAACTGATTGCCGCCAGCCATATTTATCAGTTTTTGCTGGATGCAGATGTTTCGAATGTAAAATGTCTTACCTTTGCCAATGCAGATGTGGCAGAGTTAGTGGCACGCCCCGACTCTAAAATCACCCGCAAGATGGTAAAAGATTTACATTTACCGAAAGATATGACGCTGGGCGGACTGATTCGCGACGGCGAACCGATGATGATCAAGGGAGATACGCAGATTCGTGCTTACGACCATGTGGTGGTATTCTGTCTGGATACGGCCATGCGTAAGCTGGAAGACTATTTTAATTGATATGCTGAATGTACGCTTTATAGTTAAGATGCTGGGGATGATGTTCATCCTCGAAACTATTTTTATGCTGATTGCAGCGGGAGTTGCCTTTATTTATAAAGACGGCGATCTCACTCCGCTTTTGCAGTCAAGCGCCATCATGCTGGTTACCGGCATCATCTTTTACCTGATCGGACGCCGTGCCAACGAATATGGCGCCGGACGCCGCGAAGGGATGCTTACCGTAACACTTACCTGGCTGATGTTCTCGCTGTTAGGCATGCTGCCTTTTTATCTGGGCGGTTATATCCACAACATCACAGATGCATTTTTCGAGACCGTTTCGGGTTTTACCACAACCGGCTCAACGATATTAACCGATGTGGAAGCACTTCCGCACGGTATTTTATTCTGGCGCAGTCTGACGCAATGGCAGGGCGGCATCGGAATGATTGTATTTACCGTGGCCCTGCTTCCGATGATCGGCGGCGGAGGCGCCACGCAGCTTTTCAATGCCGAGACGCCGGGCATCACGCATGATCGGTTCCGGCCGCGCGTAACTCAGGTTGCCAAACGCTTATCGGGCGTTTATATTTTCTTTACGCTGATTATCATGGGGCTGCTCTGGGCCGGCCCAATGTCGCTGTTCGACGCTGTGAATCATGCGCTTACCTGCATATCTACCGGCGGGTATTCCACCAAAAATGCCAGTATTGCCTATTGGCACTCGGCTTATGTGGAATATGTGGTTACGGTTTTTATGTTTGTCGGCGCCACCAATATTACCCTGATTTATTTCTTTTTCAACGGCAATCCCAAAAAGTTGTTCAAAGATGAAGAGATGCGCTGGTTTTTCTGGTTTGTGATTATTGCTACCTGCGTTACGATTGTCTGGATTTTATTCAAAGGTTTTGCCGGCGATTTCGAGGAGGCTTTCCGAAAAGCCATATTCCAGGTGGTTACGCTGATATCGACTACCGGATATGCAACGGCCGATCACATTCCGTGGGGACCGTTTTTCTGGATGCTGGCTTTGCTGCTGATGTTTGTGTGCGGCTGTGCGGGTTCAACCTGCGGCGGATTGAAGATGGGACGCTTTGTGATCCTGTCGAAAAATCTGTTCAACGAATTTAAAAAACAAACACATCCCAATGCCATTATTCCGGTGCGCATGAACGGACATGTGATTTCGGTAAATATTGTGCATCGCGTACTGGCTTTTGCTTTTGCCTATCTGGCACTTATCCTGGTCAGCTGCCTGACACTGACGCTCGACGGACTGGGATTCGAGGAGGCCGTAGGCGCCTCGGTTTCAGCGATAAGCAATATCGGTCCGGGACTCGGTTCGCTGGGGCCTACCGGAAGTTATGCCGAAGTGCCGGTAGTTTCGAAATGGTTTTTATCTTTCCTGATGCTGGTGGGTCGCCTTGAAATATTTACGGTTTTAACCATTCTGTTGCCCGGATTCTGGAAACAATAATATTTTTTTGCTCTGCTTTGACGTACATTATATACGCTTTTGCCTTTTTCTGCGTTATAAGTACAGGAAACAAATAATATGAAAAAAAAATGATCGAATATATAAAGGGAGAAATTGTGGAATTATCACCCGCTCAACTCATTATCGAATGCGCCGGCATCGGATATGCGTTGAACATCTCTCTCTACACCTATAGCTTTTTTAACGGAAAAACAAATGCAAAAATCTTTGTGTATGAGGTAATACGCGAAGATGCTCATCTGTTATTCGGTTTTGCCGATAAATCCGAACGCGAATTATTTTTGTTGCTGACTTCTGTATCGGGTGTCGGTCCCAATACGGCACGCATGATTTTATCCTCTTTATCGCCTGCCGATCTGGTACGCGTAATCTCTCAGAAAGATGAAACAGCACTGACAGCCGTAAAAGGTATCGGACTGAAAACAGCCCAGCGCATTTTGATTGATCTCAAGAATAAGGTTAAGCCGGTAGACGGTCTGGCTGCAGATCAGGCCGTTTCGGGAACTGTTACGGTTTCGGCTGCCGTATCCGAAGAGGCCGTTTCGGCTCTTGTGATGCTGGGATTCCAAAAAGCGGCTTCGCAAAAAACGGTTAGTCAAATCCTGAAAAGCGAACCCGATTCTACTGTTGAACAAGTGATTAAAACAGCATTGCGCATGCTTTAATCGTTGCAGGCTGAAAGGTTGGGCACTGTAATTTGCGCGAAAAGATGAAAAGAAAGATACTGAAATATACACTCTGGATCACTTTCTTATTATTTACCGTTGGTCTGTATTCTCTGAATGCGGACTTTTCCGCATTCAATGCCTCCATACCCGAAATTGAATTGCTGGATGCTTTTCCGCAGGACACATTGCCCAAAACAAAAACCCGATTTCCGGTAGCAAAAACAGTGCCCGAAGAGTATCAGGATATCCTCAACGAATCGCCTGCCGATTTAAAAACACCTGATAATGTAAAAACGCGCATCGAATATGATGTGAATACCGGCGCTTATGTAGTCAGAACCAAACTGGGCGATGCCGATTTAACCACGCCGATTATGCTGACACCCGAAGAATATCAGGATTATAGTTTCCAGAAATCCATTCAGTCATATTATCGTCAGAAAAACGAAGAAGAGTTTAGAAAAGCAGCCGATCAGCAGTTCAATATCATGGATATGCAATTCGGCATCGGCGCGGCAGAACGTGTATTCGGAGCCGGCGGTGTACGCATCAAAACGCAGGGCTGGGCCGAAGTGACCATGGGTATGCGACAGACCAAGACAAAAAATCCGTCGCTTCCCGAACGTGCCCGTAACCGTACTTTCTTTAATTTCGAAGAGAATGTGCAGCTGAATATGCAGGCTTCGGTAGGTAGTAAGGTGAATTTCAACATGAATTACAATACGACCAGTTCGTTCGATTTCGATTCAAAGAAACTGAAACTGGCTTATACCGGTGAAGAGGATGAGATCATTAAATCGCTCGAAGCCGGTAATGTAAGCATGAGTACCGGCAATTCGCTGATTAACGGCGGTGCGGCACTGTTTGGTATGAAAGCGGATTTACAGTTTGGAAAGCTGCGCATGAAAGCGCTGTTTGCACAACAGGAATCCGAATCGAAAACAGTAAGTTCGCGCGGCGGCGTGCAGACTCGTCCGTTCGAGCTCACTGTCGATCAGTATGATGAGAACCGTCACTTCTTTCTGGCTCATTTCTTCCGTGATAATTATGATAAGGCAATTGCCAATCTGCCTTCGATTTCATCGGGTGTAAAAATCAGCAAGATTGAAGTCTGGGTTACCAACAAACGAAGTAATTACGATCAGGCGCGTAATATTGTGGCCTTTTCGGATCTGGCTGA
>CAMTPG010000129.1 GCA_947074335.1 uncultured Parabacteroides sp. | reverse complement strand
CATTGTATATAAAATCACAGATACCCCCGAAACCTTAGATAAATTAAAAGATGTTTGCAGCAATTTTGCCGGTCTGACACGCAGTATCCAGAATCGTTTTCAGGAAGCTCAGTTTTGTTCAACAATAGGCTTCGGAGCTGCTGCCTGGAAAAAATACTTTCCGGAGCAGGACATGCCGAAAGAATTAACTGAATTTCATGAAATAAAAGGAGATAAACATACAGCTGTTTCCACTCCCGGTGATCTGTTTTTCCATATCCGGGCCAGAAAAATGGGTATATGCTATGAATTTGCCTCTATAATAGATGCCAAACTCGAAGGAGTTGTTGAAGCGATAGACGAAACTCATGGTTTTCGGTACATGGACGGAAAAGCCATCATTGGTTTTGTAGATGGTACTGAAAATCCCAATGTAGATGCAGAAGCTGCACAATTTGCCATTATCGGCGATGAAGATCCGGCTTTTAAAGGCGGCAGTTATGTTTTTGTACAAAAATATATTCATGATATGATTGCCTGGAATAACCTTTCTACCGAAGAACAGGAAAAAGCAATCGGACGACATAAATTTAATGATGTGGAACTCAGTGATGATGAAAAGCCCGAAAATGCGCATAATGCCGTTTCGAATATCGGCGATGAATTAAAAATTGTACGTGCCAATATGCCTTTTGCCAATACATCGAAAGGCGAATATGGAACCTATTTTATCGGTTATGCCCGTTATTTTTCTACAACACATAAAATGCTGGTGAATATGTTTATTGGCGAACCTGCAGGTAACACAGACCGGCTTTTGGACTTTAGTACTCCGATTACCGGTACGCTGTTTTTTGCTCCTTCGTTTGATTTATTGGGTGAATTGGGTGAATAATCCTTGAATTTTTATTTAAAACAATATGAAAAATGCTTTATCCTCATATCGTCTGATGCTTATTTTATTTCTATTTGTACTCTCATTTACCGGTTGTTTAAGAACCGATATTGATCTGAACATTGTAGAAATAGATACAATATCACCGGATGAGGATAAAGATAAAAACAGTTCCGGCGAAAGTCGCATCAAGTTTGTCACCTATCTGAATAATGAAAATGTAACACGTGCCGACGAAGGATACAAACCTATCGCTACAGGACGTTATATTACTGTTTATATTTATGATTTAAACGGAGATTCTTATTATATACAGGGAGTAGACAACTTTATTAATTATGAATCGTATGCACCGGGACGAATTAAACTTATGCCCGGAAACACTTCACTCATTTTACCTTCAGGTTCATATTATCTTTATGCCGTGGGAGTAAATGATACGATTGAATCGCAAGTACGTGATGTTCTGAATAATTTCACAGGCGGAGTTGCCGAAAATTTATCAAATGGTATAGATTATATCGGTTGGCAATATGGAGACGAAGGATTGATCTCCGTCAATCAGGATACAAGTATAAATATGGTTCTTGACCATTTATGCGCACAATTAGTATTATTTGTAGATACTGCTGCAGTGGCAGGAAAAAATATCAATAATAATGTTCAAATTGAATCAGTAACCTTTACTCCACCCGATTCAACCCAATCGGAATGGTATATGATGAATAATGAGATATTTCAAATATCCGGACCCGGATCTACTACCGCCACTATGAATATCAGTGGCATGTATGCCTATTATGTGGTAATGCCGGCCTACGATATGGGAACTACCGAATTTACCATTATTGTTAGTTTTGGTGATACTTCTAATACAAAAACATTCACCGCTTCTTTCGATATCAACGACGGAACCTACAATGCCGGCGATGCCTATTTATGTAAAATCTGGTTTCAGGACGAAGAGATCTATTTTGACGAAGTAAATGTTGTAAACTGGATTGATGAAACCCAGCCCGGCACTTATGTGCCTACACAGATAAACTAACCGAAATTAAACCGTGATATCCAGTCGGATAAATGCCTCAAAACATGCTTTCATCGCCTCTTTTATACCCTGAATGGTTTGGGTAGGGATTTGTTTTTCTTCAAGTGCGGCATCGAGTGCAGCGGCATAATCCCGTTTATATTTTTTATTGATGGCATTCCAGTTTATCCCTTTCAGAACGGAAAGATATTGCTCAGGTACAGGCAAACGTTTCTGGTACATCAAGACAGCCAGCACCGGATAACCGGCATAACGCACAAATTTTGTAGCACTGTCGTTCGAGCGATAATGATTATCATTACAAACTACTTTGTATTGTTTTTCTCCATTCGATGAAGTGACCAGAAATGTATGGGCATCTATCGCTTCAATCCGATGATCGGCCAGCACACTGTAAGCCTCTGCAATCTTTTCGAGCGGCGGTAATTTTTTTTCTTTCGTTTCCGTTTGACTCATACTAACTCTTTTTAGGATTGAACAAGAAACAGAATTTGAAAGTTTCGGATAAGAAATGCTTTTTATACACCGATTCTATGTTGAAAGATCCAAAACAAATCAGAGCCTCGATAGTCATATCATGTTTCGGAATCCGAAGAATTTACAAACTGCTCCAGATCCATCCGGTAAAGATTCCGGCGATAACCATGCCGGTCGAACTCCTTAACAATCCGCATACCCATACGTTGCAACGAACGGTTACTGAAGTTGTTCTCCGGATGAGCTGTAGCCAGTATCGTGGTTATTCCCTGCCGGCGGGCAGCCCGGATCAAAGCGGAATTTAATTTATACATAAATCCCTTGTTCCGATGCGCAGGCGAAGTCATACTGCCTCCAATCTCGGCCGCCTTTGAGAAATCAAGCGCTTGTAGTTCAGGTTCGTCTTTAAAATCGTCGAGATTAAAATAGAGTCCCGACATGGCGATCAGTTCATCTGCTTCGAATACACCATAAATCAGATCGGGCGCATCAGGTTTAAACACCGTCTCAATCTCTGAATCAGAAAAAGGAATCAGAAAAGCCGGATCCGCCAGACCGGCAGCCGTTTGTCGGTTCATCCGTACAAAATCGGCTTTATGGAGAAAAGTTAGTTTTGTAATCATAACCCGAAATTTATCTGCGAATATAATAAATCTTATAAATTTGCAGTATTATTCTGATTTGAAAACCGTATTTAAACCATTTCTGCTATGTATAAATTATTATCGATCGCCATACTATTATTTGCAAGTTCATGTCAGTCTGAAAAGCCGGCTGATGCCAAATATTATCCACAGATATATACATATCTGGAAAAAGATTATCCCGGATCTACATTTGATATCACTTCGGTTTCGAAACCCGACAGTGTTTATTATCCCGAAGGACAATTTATTAATATGCTGGTGGTAATCTCCAGTGCCTATGTGGCCGTACAACAATTAATTGATTCGGCTCGAAGCATTCCGGATCCGACCCAAAAACAACTATTATTCAATCAGGCCAATCTGTTGTTCAAAGAAAAGCGCGACAGTATCCATACACTCTATCATACACTATACGATCGGCTTACAGAGCCCAAACCCGGCCAGTTCAATAATAGTGAAGCCTGCAAAGCCTGTTATACGCTGAATGGCGAATCACATTGTTACTATTTTATTTTTCAGAATAATGAACTGGCCTCCAGTTCAAAATGGTGCATCACTTTTGCGGATAATATCACCAGTGAATTCGACCGTTATCTGAAATTAGACAGTCTGATTCATCTTGAAAAACGGGCAGCCGAATAAAATAAAATGATATTCAGCCACCCGTATTATTGAATTCACCGGTTAGTTACAGTCTTTATTTTTTCTTCAATATCCATCGGTTTTTAAGCCATTCGCGCACAGGTTCATCATACAGCCTCATGCAGGCATAAGCCAATGCAACAGAGAGAAAAAAGACAGCGATACCCAAAAAGACATGCGTACCCAACGGTGCATCGGGATGATTACGCGCCCAGGCTATCTGCATATAAATCAAAGGGAAATGTGTAATATAAAGGGGATAAGAAATTTCGCCCAAAAACTGACAGACCGCTACCGATCGTTTGCCGGTAATTTTACTGCCGGCGCCCATGCTTACAATCAGCGGGAAGAGAAACAGTACACAACAGGCTTCGTAAACGCCGTTTATCCACATATGCTCCATACCGCCCAGACGAGGCATCACCAGAATCAAAGCAATCAGAAAAGAACACCAGTAAAAGCCACGCTTAATGCTGATAAGTTTATTCATTCGCGACAATAATAATCCGCCAAAGAAGGGATAAAGCAGACGCGAAACTCCGATATACAGCTGATCGGGTGTGATGCTCCAGCCGCCTATAAAAGTATAAGCCGCTTCATGGCGCCCGTCGAGCAAACCAAATACATCCAGATTCAATGCAATATCGATAGTAAGACAGGCCGAAAAACCCACAAAGATGGCGAGAGCGGTTTTCGAAAAATGTCGTATAAACAGAGCATATATTATATTAGCCAGATATTCCCACATCAACGACCACATCGGCCCGTTCAGAGAATTTACTTCCCACCAGCCGCGAATATCCCACGAAGGCGGTGTGGGAAACATGAAACAACCCACAATAATCATCAGCATCAGTTTTAACCACGAGGTTTGTGCAATGAGCGGAAACGTACTGCAATCGCCAAAATAAAAAAGCGCCCCGCCAATCAGTGTTCCCATGATTGCCATAGGTTGCAGGCGGATTAAACGACGTACAAAAAAATCTTTTATGGAAATTTTTCCCCACCGGTCATCATAAGCATAACCGATTACAAAACCCGAGAGCACAAAAAAGAAATCCACTGCCAGATAACCGTGGTTCAGGATCTGATGAACCGGACTAATCGCATAGGTTTCCAGCAGATGATAAGCCACAACTATCAGGGCGGCCACTCCGCGCAATCCGTCTAAAATTTCATACCGTGGCTTTGAAGCAATAGCATTTGTTGTCATATATCTATTCAATAATCAGAGTTAGTGTCAATCAGAAAATCACAGGCAGAGAATATCCGGCAGCGATTTAAAAATTAACAGAATTTTTAGTTTATTACTGTCGGCAAAAATATTCAAATTATTCACGAAAGTATTCTCCGATTGTTAATAATGATTGTCGTATATTTGCCATAAACAGATTAACCCTGCTAAAAATGAATCTTAAATTAAACGATACGACAATTACTAATAAGGCTGAAAATTCATTTTCTTTTGATAATGTGCATATTACACCACAACACCAAATCGGATTGCATACACAAAGCACCTGGGAATTATCTTATATTATCTTTGGCGAAGGCACACGTTGCATCGGAGATCATACAGAACCTTTCTGTAAAGGCGAAATTATTTTAATTCCGCCCGGCATCCCGCATGGCTGGTTTTTTGATCCGGACAAAACGGATTGCGATGGAAAAATTGCCAACATCACCCTGACATTCGGTAATGAATTGCCGGAAAAATGCTGTGATCTTTTTCCGGAACTCAAAACTGTTTTACATCAAATGCAGGCAAAACATGAAGCAGTAAAATTCAATAACGAGATTTCGACGGCACTGATTGTCTGTCTGAAAAACATGATTCACGAATCGAATGCAGAACGCATTCCTACTTTGTTGCGTATTCTGCTACTGATCAACAAACAGCAACCCGAACAAAATTTTGGAAAATACAGACGAAAAGATAAAGAGGCCGAACGGCTCAATCAGATCCGGTCTTTCATCATCTGCAATCTGCGGCGAACGATTTCGCTCGATGATGCAGCCCGCCATCTGGGCATGAACCGGGTTTCGTTTTGCATCTATTTCAAAAAGAAAACGGGAAAAACTTTTGTCAATTATTACAATGAATTCCGGATCGAACAGGCTTGTCTTTTTATGCAGGAAAAAGATATGTCGATTGCTGATATTTGTTATCAAACCGGATTTTCGAATATCCCCTATTTTAACCGGTTATTTAAACGAATTACCGGCGTTACTCCCGGCGAATACCGAAAGAAAGCAACCTCAGCTTTATAAGCCGCAAAAAACTACATCGCCATGAAATTTCAATTGCATGGCCATCCATTTTTTTTCGATGCTTATCCGATGAAAATTCCATGCCGATGGATTGTTTCTCAACTATAGCCTTTTTTATGTTGAAAAAGATTTTATTTTCTATACATATTTTAAAATATATCTTTATTTTTGCATAAACCTAAATTACTATTGTAATGCTATTGAGAATCAAACTGTTTATTTTTAAACATACGTTATCAAAATAAAGTATCCGAAAAAAGCCCCATTTGCTTCGGCAAACAGGGCTTTTTTTGTATTTAAAAGTTATTATATTAAAATTCATTATATAAACAAATGGAAAATAAAACAACAAACGACCATGCGATTACCGATGCCCGCCAGCTGGGACGGCCCAAGATGGTACTTTTAGGATTGCAACACATGTTTGCCATGTTTGGTGCAACCGTGCTGGTTCCTGCCATAACCGGTTTATCCGTTTCGGCTACGCTGCTGTTTGCCGGCATTGGCACACTGCTGTTTCATGTACTGACCAAATATAAGGTACCGGCCTTTCTGGGTTCATCATTTGCTTTCCTGGGCGGTTACGGAACAGTCGTAATTTTAGGAAAAGATTATGGGCTGTCGCAGGCCGAGGCTTTGCCCTATGCCTGTATCGGCGTATTCTTTGCCGGATTGGTTTATTTTCTGGTGGCTGCTCTGATTAAGATTTACGGCACACGCAAAGTGATGAAATTTTTTCCGCCCATTGTAACGGGACCGATTATTATCAGCATCGGACTTACACTTTCGGGCACAGCCATTTCGAGCTGTCAGACCAACTGGTGGATTGCACTGCTGGCCATTGTTATTGTGGTGGTTTGCAACATCTGGGGGCGCGGCATGATCAAAATTATTCCGATTCTGCTGGGTGTGGTGGGTTCATATCTGCTGGCAGCCGTTGTGGGACAGGTTGATTTTTCGGGTGTTCAGTCTGCCGCCTGGGTTGGATTTCCCGTTCAGGAGCAGGATACAATTCTGCCGGTACTCAGAAATCCGAATGTGAGTCTGATTATTGCTTCCATTCTCTCTATTATGCCTATCGCACTGGCAACCGTGGTAGAACATATCGGCGATATGTGTGCCATCTCATCAACAGTAGGCAAAAATTATCTGGCTGAACCCGGACTACACCGCACTTTGATGGGCGACGGATTTGCCACGGCACTGGCTTCGCTTTTCGGTGCGCCTGCCAATACCACTTATGGTGAAAATACAGGCG